>CAZDHN010000314.1:0-7668 GCA_964505115.1 uncultured Planctomycetaceae bacterium | reverse complement strand
TAGCCAATGATCCAGGGCGAAGCCCGGTTCCCTGGCGGGACCCCCTTGAGTCGCGAATTAGATATGCAAGAATCATTAGGCAGCGGCTTCCTTGAGCAAAATGAATTCTACCTACGTCCATGTTTTTAGCAGTCCGTCCCCGGCCCCCGACCCCTGGCTCCTTTCTTACACTTACACTTCGAGTAATGACAGGTGAGAGGGCATGAAACTGGTAACGGCCATCATCCAGCCGACCAAGCTAAGCGCGGTTCGCGAAGCGCTCGATAAGATCGGCGTGATGCGGATGACGATTTGCGATGCCCAGGAGTCCGGGCATCAGTGGGGGCGGGGCGAGTTGCAGGGCGACCGGCGGCGGCAGACCGTTCTGCGAAAGATCGCGCTGGAGGTGGTCGTCAACGACGATTTTCTCGAACGGACGATTGAAACCATCGTCCATCTGGCGAAGACCGGTCCCGATGGCACCCCCGGCGACGGCAAGATCCTCGTCCTGCCGGTGGAAGAGACCATTCGAATCGGCGGCACGACCGAAGGTCCCGGAGCCGTGTAACTCGGTGAAGACGGGGGTTCCGCAAATTTCAAGCGCGACCGACGGTCGCGGCTCTATATGGGAAAGGAAGTCTACTCTTCGTCGGCCAGATCGTCTTCTGGTTCGTTGTCGGCCTGGTCGTCCACGAGCGGGGCACCGAACTCGTCGGTCCTTAGCGGCGGGAGTCCGTAGGATTGGTCGTCCTCGTCCTCTTCCAGGGCGATTTCGTCCGTTTCGGTAGCGTCAACGTCGCGGCGGAGGAGGAAGTAGATAGCGGTGGTGGCTGTCCAGAAGTAGCTGAACAGATACCCGGCCGCCAGCACCTTGACGCATTGGCACCAGAATCGGATCAGGCTCGCGCCGGTCGCTCCGATGGATTGCAGCTCCTCGCTGACGGTAGCCACGTGGTCAATTCTGACCGCTCCGCTTCCACAACTAGCTCCCCAGTAGGTCAGGTAGATGACCAGCGCGGCGAAGTTGTAGACGAGTATCCAACCCAGCAGGCCGAGCACGCCGGCCACGACGACATAGAAGAGGTAATGCAACGGCCGTTGAAAGACGTATGCATAGGACCGGCTCAGTGCGTCGAAGCTATCGGTTCCCTCGACACTGATGGTCGCCCACATAAGCGGCCAACCGAAGGCGAGCCCCAGCGCGAGCACTGCTATCAGCAGCCCGGCCACCAGCATCAGCGGCCAGACGAGCGCGGCGAGAAACACGCCGAAGTTGGCTCTGAGCAACAATCCGCCAACGAACAAGGGCAGGATAAACAAGAATATGCCGGCCAAGGGGAAGAGCGGGGCGGCGAAGTAGGCTTTCCATTTAGTGGTGCAGTGGCCAAGCATCTTCGACCAACCGAGCCGCTGTTCGGCGGCCAGTTGCACGGCAACGGTTCGCGTAATGGCCGCGCCGAAGAATGCCCAAATGGCCAAGGCCGACAGCCCGCAAAGCAACGAGTAAGCCAAGCTCGATACAGTGGGCGTGTCGGTGAATATCTGTACGAAGGGCCGGCTAAGCAGTTGCCAGGAGCCGACCAGCGGGTCGGAGCATTGTGGAGCCGCGCCTACCAAGCCGCCGGGCAAGCTCGGTTCGTCGGGAACCAGATCGGCAAGTCCTATCCAGGGGCAGGCGATCTGCTCGCCCGCTTGTTGGTTTCCCTCGAACATCAGGCCGATCAAAGCCCAAGCGGCGCCCGTCGAGAGCATGGCCACGGCGGCCAGCACGAGCAACCGGATCCCAATCGCCAGCCGAAAGGCGAGAAACAGACTCAGCCAGGGACAGGCTTCCATCCAGGCCACTTCCCGTACTCTGCAATCGCTGTCATCCAGCATAGCCAAATCCCCCGACTTGTTCCTTCCCGTGAAATACCCCTATCCCGCAAAAAGCCGCTAGTGCCCAGTAACACGCCAATTGATGTGTGGCACCCATCAAGTATGGTGTTACTGAGTACTAGTGTCCGGCATTATACGTGGCGGGCCCCATTATGCAAGCAAGGTATCCGGCAAGAGGCCGAAAAGTGGCGTTTTTGCCTGGTTCCCGGGAAAAAACGGCAGTTATCCCGGTCGGTGAGCGACCGGCTGGCACGTGCTACCCAGAATCGCGGCCACTTGAACCACGCCAAGGATCAATAGTCTTCCGCGTTGTCCAGCGGCTGCTCGGGCTGGTCTTCCGACTCGTATGGCAGGCCGTATTGCTCGCCAAGCCAGCGGCCAAGGTCGACGCCACGGCAACGTTCGCTGCAGAAAGGAGCCGCCGTGGCCTGGTCGGGATCGACCGGTTTGTCGCAGATCGGACAGCGAGGAGGCGACATTTGTGACAGGCCCCGGTGTCTTTATTGACGGTTACGGAAATTCTCCCCTCTCTCTTTGGGAGAGGGGACCTGCCGTAAATCCTTTTTTCTGATCAGAACTACTTGCTCGAACCGGCCTTGGCGCCGTCGGCCTTCTTCTTCGACTTGCCGGCGCCGTCCTTCGACTTCGAGTCGGCAGTCTGACCGCCGCGGGCCTTCTTGGCCGCTTCGGCCCCGTCCCGATACGACTTGCTGCGGTAATCGGTTTGATAGAAACCGGAACCCTTGAAGACGATGGCGGCGCCGGGTCCGATCAGGCGTCGCAGTTTCATTCGACCGCACTCGGGACACTTGCGCTTCGGCTTGTCCATTATCGATTGGAACAACTCAAGTTCGTGCTGGCAGGCGTCACAAATGTAGTCGTAAGTAGGCATGGTGGCTGGTCTCGCTAAAACAACTCGGTTGGCGATGGTCGGGGTTGGCGTGTCGGCCGCTTCTCCCGGGGATTCATTCTGATTCTTCGTCAAGTGCCTTACGCAATACGTCTTTGACGAATTCGGGAACCTTCTTTCGAGCATGTTTCGATAGCTTTACGAGCTGATCGTATTGAGGCACTTCGTCACCCGTCCAAGTAAGATCCAATCGTCGGATTAGACGCAAGGCGATATGAGCGTGATTCTCCGGGGTTGCCCAATAGCATGTTTGACAGACTTCGGTCAAGTGGTCCGTTGCCCAATTCCTGCAATGCTCGCAGGACCACGACTTTGCGCGATTACAGGAACCGCACAGGAGCATGAAAGCCACTGGGGCCAATTCTCCGGCAGGATCACCACCGACTTGGTAAGGAACGCGATGATCAATTTGAAGGTAGCGGGGTTCGTAGTCGGTGAAACACACGCCACAACGCGAACCATGCAGTTCAACCAAGGTGTCCTTGAAGTTCTTCGGCCAAGCCCCGCGGCCGCCAAGTCTTCCCTCTCTGATTTTGGTGGGATCACCGAACCTGTATGCCGCGATCTTGCGACCGTGTGCCCCTGTTACACGGAACGTTTCCAACGGAATGCCCTGCTCTCGCACGTCGCGTGCCGCTCGCGGTGGGTGATCATACCCGTATTTACCGCTTAATTCCTCGGTTGTTATATGGCCATGCTTCAGAATATGCTCGATGACCGTCTTCGCACGTTTTGCGGTAACAGCCTTAAGACGGTCGAGAAATTCCCTCGGAAGTTTAGGCCTGTGTTCACGCTTCTTCTCTGTCACCGGCCGGGCCTTTACCAGAGTGCAAGTTGACATTCATTGCCGCGCCCGCTCCGTTTGAGCGATGCTGTAAGAGCCGACGACAGATACAATGATTCATATGTAACATCCGCGCGACCCAAGAGCGTCGCTTGCGTGGATCGTCCCGCACGAATTTCCAGATGCGTCAATTCCAGGCAATCGGGCAGTGGTTCGCCGTAAGTCTTGGCGCCGGTTCGTCCGTCGTACGACACGGCAAACATAATGTGCCGCTTATTGAGTTTTCCGAGTTCGTCGCAGAAGTCGTCGTGATCGACCTTGGGAAGATATCGTTGATCGCGATTTCCGCAGACACCTTGATACGGCGGGTCCATGTAGACGACATCTTCTTCCGTACATTCGTCGAGAACCTTCTTGTAATCCCACGATGTGAGTCGGGTTTGCTCACGCAAGAGATCAGAGGTGTGGCGGATGCGGCGGCGCATTTCGGCTGGGCGGGCGCCTTTACGCCGATTATCCGGCGTGTTGTTGAACTCGCCGTTCGCGTTGTATCGAATCGCGGCCTTTACACAGCGAGCAAGCAAGTACAAAAAGTCGGCGGGATCGTGGTCATCGTTGAAACGACTGCGCACCTGATCGAAAAACTCACGTTCGCGGCCAAGTTGGTCGTTCCAGAGAAGCGTGTATTTGTGGGCGAGTTCATCGGGTCGATGAATGATTTCCCGCCACAATTTGATCAGGGGGGAATGGCCGTCGTTGATCCAGAAGCGATCCGCTCGGCGGCGTGCGGCAACGGCAATCGATAATGCGGCAGAACCCGCGAACGGCTCAACTAGGCGGGATAAGGTGGCGGGGAAATGTTGTAGTATCGTTGGCGCGAGTTGGCGTTTGCTCCCCTGATAAGGGATCGGTTGCGGTACATCCTGGCGACCGTTCATCCTTGAGTTTCTTCCTGAAATGGCGATTGGGTGAAAGGGGTTCTCCGTGTACTATTGCTATCCATTATCGTCTACCGGCGGCGGCGCGTCAACTGACACAATAACCTGCGTAGGCCGCACAACCCTATCGTGCAGCAGGAAGCCGGTTTGGACCACTGTCAGCACGGTGTTGGCCGGGTACTCGTCGGAAGGCTGCTGGAAAATGGCTTCGTGCAGATGCGGGTCGAACGGTTCGTGAAGCGATTCGATCTCCGTGCAATTATGGCTTTTCAGCACGTCGACGAACTGCTGGGCGACGATCTTGAAGCCCTCTAGCAGACTGTTGGTATCCTCGTGCTGCTCGGCCGCCTTGATCGCCCTGCCCACGTTGTCCCAGATAGGCAACAGGTCGCGAATCAACGGCATGGCGGCGTAGCGGCGTTCGTCGCGAAGTTCCCGGGCAGCCCGTTTGCGAAAGTTCTCCAACTCGGCCTGGCTTCTGAGGGCGCGGTCCTTGACCTCTTCCAACTCGGCGCGGATTCCTTCGAGCTCGTCCGACGAATTGTCGACGACGGCCGTCTCTTCGATTGGCGTCTCTTCGATTGGCGGCTTTTCGGTCGACTGTTTCTCGGCGACCTGATCGGCCTGCCGGGAATCTTTCGGATCGGCTTGTGACGGATGCTTTTTCTTGGACACTGTTGGTCCTCCCTCTACTCCACTACGATCCCTCTTCGGGAACGAAGCATTCCTTTAGTTTCTCGAAGAAGCTCTTCCGCTTGGGCGTGACGTTGGCACGCTCAAATTCGGCCAGCTTGCGGAGAATGTCCTCGTGCTCGGCGGTTAGTTTCTTCGGCACCTCGATCTGAACCTGGACGAGCATGTCGCCCCGGCCGCGATATCTTGGGTCGGGCATCCCATGGCCCGGCAGCTTGAATACGTCGCCGCTATGGGTGCCGGCCGGAATCTTCAATTCCTCGCGGGTTTCCAATGTGGGAATCTCGAGCGTCGCGCCCAGGGCGGCTTGCGAGTAGCTGACGGGGACCTGGCAGATCAGGTGCTGGCCGTCCCGCTCGAAGAGCGGATGCTTGGTCACCAATATGACGCAATAGCAATCGCCCGGCGGTCCGCCGTCGGGGCTCGGCTCCCCTTCGCCCTGCAATCGCAGTCGGGTTTGGTCGTCGACGCCGGGCGGGATTCTCACTTCGCGGCTTACGTTGGCGGCAACGAACCCCGTCCCTTTGCAGGACGTACAGGGATCCTTGACAACGCGGCCCTTCCCCTTACAGGAAGGACAGGTGGTCTGCACGGCGAAGATGCCGGTCGACTGAACGACTCGCCCCTCGCCGCCGCAGTACCGGCAGGCTACCGGTTTGGTACCCGGCTTGGCGCCCGTCCCGCCGCAGGGAGCACACTGTTCGTGGCGTTGGAACTTGAGTTCTTTGGTAACGCCGCGAGAGGCTTCAAGCAGATCGATCGTGACCTTGCAGCCGACGTCGGCTCCCCGGTGAACGCGGCGTCCGCCCCGCCGGCCGCCGCCGAAGATATCGCCGAACGCTCCGCCGCCGAAGATATCGCCGAAGGCGTCGAAAATGTCGCTTATATCGTGGAAGTGCGGCGCGCCGCCGGCCCCCTCCAGACCCGCGAGCCCGTAACGGTCGTACCTCGCCCGCTTCCGGGCATCGTTGAGCACCTCGAACGCTTCGGCCGCCTCCTTGAACTTGGCCACGGCCTCGTCGTCGCCCGGGTTGCGGTCCGGGTGGGATTCGAGCGCGCGTTTGCGATAAGCTTCGGAGATCTCCTGTTCCGAAGCCGATCGAGATACCTGGAGCACTTCGTAATAGTCGCGCTTGGTTGCCATCTTTTGTACGAAGGGTCGGAGCGAAAGGATGAAGCGTCAGGCGATCAATTCACGATATAGGATCGTGGCGAAAATTAAACCGGTATTTTGGTGAAAATCGGAGCAGAAGTTGAACCAGCTTTTTCCCCACCGGCCCCGTGCCGGTGGCTTGTTGGTTTGGCAACTAATCGACGGGCCACATATTTCTCCCTTTCCTTCTTTGCCGTCCTCTTCGCCTACGGCGAAGAGGACGGCAAAGAAGGAGTATCGCGGGGGCTGGCCGTTGTAGTTTCCAAACCAACAAGCCACTGGGGCAAGCCCGGTGGGGCGACTCACATTCCGGTCTAATTCCTGTCAAAATCCCCCAACAACCCGTCAATCAAGTGCCGCAGACCACTAGGCAAAAACGGGCCACCCCGCCGACGAGGTGGCCCGGTCTTTTTTGACTGTTACGGATCAAGTCTTGCGCAAAATGGCAAGAAGCTGGAAACGTTCACGATGGTTCCGGCTCGTCCAGGTTAAGCATCAATAGATGACCGCGAAGCGGCCGGGTTACATCGGCTCGGGGAGCCGCTACCGAACACTTCCTTCAACCTGCTGCTTGTCCTTGTCCTCTTTGCTGAAGTCGGTCACCATCGTTTCGGTCGTCAGCATCAAGGCGGCGATGCTGGCGGCGTTTTCCAGGGCGGTGCGAACCACCTTCAACGGATCGATAATGCCCGCCTTGAACATATCGACGTACTTGGCGGCGTTGGCGTCGTAACCGGTGTTGGTCGGCTTGCCGGCGACGTTGTCGGCCACTACCGATCCGTCGATGCCGCAGTTGTCGGCAATCTGCCGAATCGGCGCCGTCAACACGCGTTTGACGATGTCGACCCCGATCTTCTCGTCGCCCCGAGCGGCCGAACGAGACTTCTCAACCGCTTCGCGGCACCGCAGCAAAGCCACGCCGCCGCCGGCCAGAATACCTTCCTCGGCAGCCGCGCGAGTGGCGTGCAGGGCGTCTTCCACGCGGGCTTTCTTCTGCTTCATCTCGGCCTCGGTCGCGGCTCCCACGGAGACCACGGCCACGCCGCCGGAAAGCTTCGCCAGCCGTTCCTGGTACTTCTCGCGGTCGTAGTCGCTGTCGGTCGACTCGATCTGGGCACGGAGCTGGTCCACCCGGCTCTTGATGTCGGAACTCTTGCCCGCCCCCTCGACCAAGACCGTGGCGTCCTTGTCGACCGTAATCTGCTTCGCCCGACCAAGGTGCTCCAGGGTAAGGTTCTCGAGCTTCAGGCCGAGGTCCTCGCTGATCATCGTGCCAGCGGTAAGGACGGCAATATCGCCCAGCATGGCCTTGCGTCGGTCGCCGAAGCCGGGA
>CAZDHN010000313.1:0-7671 GCA_964505115.1 uncultured Planctomycetaceae bacterium | reverse complement strand
CCCAGTTTACCCAGTCGCCTAACTTTTCATCAGCCCAGGGTTAGGGTGAGGGCTGCTTGCCAGAAGTCGTTTGCCCTGGCTTGGGCACTTCAGCCAAACCCTTACCCCCGGCCCCTCTCCCAAAGGGAGAGAGGAGATTCGATCCGCGCTCTGCAAAGTCCAGACCTGACTTTGCATTTCTCCCGCGGGCACAAGACGGCGGGCACAAGACGGCGGGCACAAGACGGCGGGCACAAGACATTGAGCGCGAAACTGTGGCTCGCCGGCGCTCAATACGAGTTGGACGGCATGATATGCCGGGCTGGCGACCGTTGGCAAACACTTCGACGACCGATTTGTCGACGAAGACGCGAAACGCCAGCGACCCGGCTGACGGATGGGGGGCAGGCTTCCTGCCGGGCATATCCTCCGCATAATCCGGACCATCGAACGAAAACTACTCTCTGCCGCCCTGTTTTCGTCACACTGTAACGTATAGTTAGTATGGAGTCCTTTGTTAGGGGGCAATCTGGAAGAGGTAGTGTATGGATTTACTTGCATATATTGTGCCCTGGGTGTTTGCCAGTGTTTCCGTGGGATTGGCGGCCGGCTATGTGGCCGCTCGCAGTCGGAACAAAACGCGCGAGAGCGAGATCGTCGAACGGGAACGTCAGACGACACTCAGAATGCTCGTCGAACTGGTCCAATCGGCCGACCGGATCAACGACAACATGGAGTCGCACAATAGCGAGATCCGCGAGAACGCCCAGCAAGTGGAGAAGCTCAACGCGCCGGGCGAGATGAACATCATTCGCCGAGCCCTCTTGGGCCACATGACCGACCTGATCGCATCGAACAAAGACCTGCAGGAGGACCTCACCTGCACCCGCTATCGCCTCGAAGAGCAGGCCCAGGAGATCGACCACGTCCGCCGCGAAGCCCGAACCGACGAGTTGACCACGGTCGCCAACCGCAAGGCCTGCAACGAGAAGCTTCACCTGTTGCTGGACGACTGGACTCGCCAGGGCGACTCCTTCGTGCTGATGCTGGCCGACGTGGATCAGTTCAAGCGGATCAACGATTCGCACGGCCACCCGGCCGGCGACCGCGTGCTGAAGACGATCGGCCACTGGCTGAAGGAGTGGGTCCGCGAAGGCGACTTCGTCGGCCGTTTCGGCGGCGACGAGTTCCTCGTCCTGCTCCCTCATGCCGAACTGGACGTGGGGGCGGAGTTGGCCGAGACGATCCGCGTGCAAACGTCGCAGGGGGACTCGCAGGTGGCCATGCGCGGCGAACAGATGTCCGTCTCGTTGAGCATCGGCGTGGTCGCCTCGCGCGAGGGCGATACCACCAGCTCCATCCTGGAACGCGTCGACGAGGCGCTCTACCGCGCGAAGCACCTCGGCCGCAATCAGGTCCAGCTCGAGCAGCCGCTGGAAGCCGATGCGGAACCGGAAGAGCAGCCGGAACCGGTAGCTGCCCAAACGGGATAACGACTCCGCTGGGTGCCACTGGCGTTTCGCCAGTGTTGATTAGCCCGGAGCTTGTTCGGCGGTGTTCCCAAAGCCCACCGCGCGTCAGTCGATTCGTGGCCGCACAAGCGAGAACCCGCGCTAGAGTGCGTTATGCTGAAGCATAACCTACCGAGTTCACACTGCTGGGCAAGCCAGCAGTGGCACCCGTCAAAAACGGAATGCCAGCCTGGCACGGCCAACGTCATTTGTCGTTGGGGACGAACTTCAGCAGGCTCGCGCCTTCTTCCGGCATGGATGAAAGCACGGCTTGAAGCCGGCGTTTTGCTTCTGCCGCTTCGGGAACCAGACTCTCGTCCTTTAATGGCTGCTTTTCGAGCGTGTCGTGCCGCGCGTCGAAGAAGCTGCCGTCACCGTAGAGCTTCCAACGTTTGTCGCGGACGAACCGCTTGGGAGCCGTTCGCTCGGGTCGAGGGCAATAATAGCAGTAGATCCACCGGCGCGGAGTTCCCGGCTCACCGTGCAGTTGCGGAAGGAAGCTATGCCCGTCGAGAACCTTTGGAACCTGTATGCCGGCGGCTTCAAGGCAGGTGGGTAGGAAGTCGGAAAAGTCGACGAGGTCCTCGCAAACGCGCCCCTTGGGCGTTACGCCCGACCAGAACGCGACCAGCGGTACGCGGGTGCCCGCGTCGGTCGTCTTGCCCTTGCCACCGACAATCTCGATCCCGTGCAGCCGCGACCTGATTCGCTTGTTCGTCCCGTTATCGCCCGTGAACATAATCAAGCTGCTCTCGGCGATACCCAGTTCCTCGGTTTTCTTCACGATGCGGCCCACCAGTTTGTCCATGTAGGCCACCATGTCCTCGAAGTTGCGCTGCTTGTCCTTGCTTTGCTTCGATGGGCTGTCGGGCGTGGGGACGAACGGATTATGCACGAGGATCATCGGATAGTAGACGAAGAACGGCCGCCCGCGCTGTTCGGTCATGAAGTCGAGGATGTGCTGGGTGGCGATCTCCGGACCGTATTGGCTTTCTCCCTCGAACTGGCGATTGGCTCCGTCGATGTAGAGCAGCGGCTGCCAGAATCTTGACCCCAGCTTGTCGACCTGCCAGAGGCAGATGCGATCGAAGCCGGCCTGCTCGGGCCGACTGCCCTTGAAGCGAAATCGCTCGCCATAGTGTTCCGCCCCCAGCAGTTGCCATTTTCCGGCAATGCACGTTTTGTAGCCGGCCTCCCGGAAGTATTGCCCGATGGTTCGCTGGTCGCTATTGAGCACGGAGAAGGCCGAGTAGTTCCTCGCGTTGGAGATGCCGGTCATGATCTTCACCCGGCTGGGCGTACAGAGCGGCTGGGAATAGCAGTGCGTAAACCGAACGCCGCGGCCGGCCAGACGATCGATGTTAGGCGTCCGATACTGCTTGCTCCCGTAGCAGCCGAAACACTCGTATCCGACGTCGTCCGCCATGATCAGAATAACGTTCGGCCGCGCTTCGGCCGCGTCAACCCGCGCGGGCGCAAGCAACATCACAAAAAGCATCGCGGCTACTGGAAGCGATCTGTGAAATTTCATGGCAGGTCCGTGGGAAAGGTGCAACGGTATCTGATCCTGATTCCATTGTCGCCGATGACGTCACCAGACGCGAGCGGTGTGGGGTAGCGCGTGGCCAGAACTTCTGGCATTGGACGCCGGCGCGTGCGATACTCCCTACAGCCTTGCCGGCTCGTTTGAAGGGAACCGCTGGAGCACGAATCAAGGCCGGAAGTCTCGTTTCCCCATGCGTTTTCCTGGGAGGCCAAAATAACGACCCCCGGGTGAGGGAGGCGATCAGGCAGCCGGCTGCCTCATATTCTCCATGGGCTCTCTCAGACTCCGAGTCGGCCAATACGCCCGTCGGTGTGCGTCGAGAATCGAACATTCTTAGGCAGAATCAAGCTTGAGTATCGCGGCGTCGGTTTTGAGCAATGTGTTGGCGAAGCCGCCTGCCCTGTTGGCAAGCAGCCGGAAGGGACCTCGCACGGGAAGTGGAATTCTGGAATAATTGACGTGTGAAGATTCTTCTGGGGGGAGGGCGCAGTATGTGGAAAGTGCGTTTCCCGGTCTCGCCACGTCTGCAATGGACTGCTATACTCAGCCGCAAGTGACCGAGGAGGCCGTGCCTGCATGGATGAACGGAAAGCCGATTATATAAACCAGTTAGAGCATCTCGGCTTCTATGTCGATGGTCGCCCCGCGGCCGGTACGCTCGATGCCACTGTCCTTCGCAAGGCGCGAAAGTCCCGGGCGGATGCTCAGCACATCGACCGCTCGTTCAAATACGGCGCCGTCCTCGATGAAACCAAGCTCGGCGTCACCGATGTCTACGAACTCGACGGTTCACCATGCATCTATTTTAAGAGCGTTGGCAGCGAGCCCTCTGAAGAACAGATATTCCAATGGCACAAGGCCGCCTGGAATCACGGCTTGGCCCGCATGCTGTGGATATGCACCCCCACGCAGATTCGGGTGTTTAACGCGTTCGCTCCGTCGCCGGAAGACATAGCCGGCCTCAAATCGCCCGATGTCCTGCTGTTCGAGTCGGTTGTCGGCCAACTCGAAGATCTGAAGTCGCAACTCTTAACCAGAGAGAGGATCGAATCCGGCGAATTCTGGTTTGGCCCCATCGGCAAGCGAATCAATCGTAAGACACGAATCGATGAGCAACTGGGCGAAGACCTTACGCTTGCAGCATCCCAACTGGTCGTGCGTGGCCTCGACAGCATCCAGGCTCACCGTCTGCTGCTGCGAACGGTCTTCATCGCCTACCTGGAAGCCAAGGGAATTCTTCCCGACGAACTGTTTGACGGACTTGGAGTAGATACGTTCGAAGATGTTCTGTCGAGCGCGACCAAGACCGAGAAGTTCTTCGCTCGGATGACGGATACGTTCAACGGCGATCTTTTTCCCCCACCGCCCAAAGACGCCACGCTGGTGGAAGAACTAACGGATGCTCGGCTAAAAATACCGCAGTGCATTCTTGCTCGCACGGACCTCACGACGCTGCAGAAGCGTTTCAAGTTCTCCCGTTATGACTTTAGCGTTATCCCGATAGAGCTAATAAGCTCCATCTACGAGAAGTTCATTCATACGGCGGACCCCGAGAAGGCGCATCAAGCGGGAACGCACTACACGCCGGTCAGCCTTGTAGATTTTGTCCTGTCGCAGGTGTTTGACGACGGGCTCTTTGACAAAAAGCTGCCAACCGAAGCCAAGGTTCTCGATCTTGCCTGCGGCTCCGGCGTGTTCTTGGTGGAATCCTTGCGGCGTATAATTGCCAGGCGTTTGGCTGCTGGAGAGAACTATACGCGCGGATTGGTACGAGACGCGCTCTACAATCAAGTCTATGGTGTTGACATCGAGGAAACGGCCGTTGAAATTGCGGCCTTTAGTCTCTGCCTGACAGCGTTTGAGCTTGATCCGGTTCCGAACTCACGTCACCAACTGAAGTTCAAGCACGAACTCAAAGGTCGCACTCTGTTTGTCGCCGACGCATTCGATCCAGAAGCGCCGTTTCATGACAACCCAGCTTTCGCCGAAAAGAAATTCGACGCAGTTGTGGGAAATCCGCCGTGGACCCGCCCGAGCGGTCCGCGGTCGGTAAGCCCCAGCGGAGAGCAGCATTACGTGGAGTATTGTCGGAAAAAGAAGCCGACTCCTATTACCCTCCCGTATCGAAATCCTCCGGAACAGGCCTTCGTCTGGCGAGCACGAGATTTCACGCGGCGCGGTGCTCGGATTGGAATGATTCTTGAAGGCAAGCGTTTCTTCAGTCACGAGGATCAGTCGCTGCAGGCAAAAAGTGAACTACTCGGATCATTTGAACCGAAATTGTTGGTCAACCTTGCAGCGCTTCACGATCAGAAGCTTTTTCCCGCAGCAAAGCAGCCGGCAATCATTCTCGTTGCGGCAAATCGAGAATCGGACCATCGAACAGCTTTTCCGTTCGTTTCCGTTGAATTCTCGCGTCCCTTTAGGAAACACGGCATCCTTCAGGTTGGCCCGGAAAACGTTCAGCATGTCTCGGTCTCCTTGGCCGCTTCGAATCCTGTTGCCCTTAAAGTGGCGTCGTGGGGGTCGGCTCGCGACATGGCTCTCGTCGAGCGACTAACGCACGATTACGACACGCTGGAGGAACTCCTTGCGAAACAAGGCATGGAGATGCACCAAGGGTACATCACGGGGGATCGTTCGAGAAAGGTTCCTTCTGAACTCAATGATCTGCGATGCCTGACCGGAGGAGGAATGACGCCGTTCGAGGTTACCATAGATGATCTCCTTGAATTCAAGGAAAAGCGACTGGAACGTCCCCGTGACCCGGAGATCTACCGTGGGCCGCTTGTCCTTTGTGCAAGCGGGCTTCGTGGAAACCGGATCGTTGCGGCACTGTGCCGTGAGGACCTTGTGTACTCGCGCTCTCAGTTTGGCGTTCCGCTTAAGAAGGGCCAAGTGGAGATCGGTTACTACCTAAACGGTGTTCTGAACTCTTCGTTGGCAACTTACTTTGCCTTTCTTACAGCGTCGCGATGGGGTCTCGATAAATATGTAATGGAGGAGGCTGATTTCCTTCGCATACCGGTCCCCGACCCAGAACGAGTGAAGGTGGCCCAAGTCGATAACCTCCGCAAACTCGAACGCGAGTTGCGAAAGAAGGCTCGTAGCGGGCGGTACGACGAAGCTCTCGTGGCGGAATTGGACAAAGCTGTATTCAAGCTCTATGGGCTCGACCGGTTCGAGCAAATTCTCGTGGAAGACATGGTCAATCACACCATCGACTTGCAGCGAAACCACGAGAAATCGGAGGCACTATCGGCAGCCACGGCTAGAGAATGCCGCGAATACGCCAAGCACGTGATTGCAGTTATTCAGCCGTTTCTCGAAACGAGAAAGAAGCGTCGGCTCGTGGCCGATGTGCTGGATACGGATGCCCCTTTGCGTGTCGTGCGGTTCAAAATCGTGAAGACCGCCCGCAATGGGAGGCCGAACGTAGCCATTGAAAAGGCGGTGGACTTGTCACAAGTGCTTCACGAAGTGTCCCGGAATCTTGACGAGCAGATTGCGTTCGGTATTCACACGCGTCGTCACCTGCGGGTCTATTCGGGCGATTCGTTCTACGTCGTCAAACCGTCACAACGAAGGTTTTGGACGCGATCGGCGGGACTGACCGATGGCGACTCGGTGCTCAAGGATTTGCTAGCGAGGGGTGGTGGTGAGTGACTTCACAACGCCGATAAGCGTCGGGCACATGAGCCCAACCACGACTGGCCTGATCATCGAAGATGTAGTAGCGACCGTGCTCGACATCACCGTGAAAGCATGGCCCCGCCTCTGCGAAAGCCAGCGCGTCGGCCCTTCAGACAAGGAAGACGACATCACCGACCAGTTGCGCTGGAAGATGGTTGCCGAAAAAGCGCGGCGAGATCCCCCTCCGCAAATCCGTTTCGAGCGAGAGACACAACGTGACGACCCAGACAAGGACTATCCGACGGGACTCATTGATGTCTACGTCATCTACAGCCTTGACGGAACCGGCTACTTCGCAATGGAGTGCAAGAAGATCAACGGCCGTCACGAGACGCCCGCGAAGAAGTACATTGAAAAAGGCGTCTGCCGATTCAGTAGCGGCAAGTATGGTCTCGGGCATCCTTATGGGGCAATGATCGGCTACGTAACGGACGGAACTGCCGAAAACGCGGCAAGGTTCCTGGGCGAGAGGATAGTTGCCTTCGATAAAAATGCGACGAAGATCAGAACAGCCGGAGGTTGGCAGGCCGAGAAGCGGTTCGGTCACTTTCCCAATCTCTATTCGACCCAGCACGGGCAAGCAGGAACGCAAAACACCATACTCTTGCTACACCTGTTTCTGGCATTCTCCAGTCCGAATTAGACGAAGTTCCTGCGTCCGCCGCCCGAGAGGCGAATCTTACGCCGCCCTGGTCCAGAAACGGCCGCCGTCCCTAACCGGAGCAACGTTCTCGGGCCGATTCCTGAATATCCCAGAAATTTCTGGGTGGGGGGTGCGAAATTCCTTGCAATTCTCGCCGCTTTTGATAGACTCAATTTGTTGATCGCATTTGAGTTGGCCCCTTGGGTCGGGGCTTCAACGGCTACTACGATTGACCCTTGCATAATCAATGATCGAGGGCGAAGCCCGGTTCCCCGGCGGAACCCCCTTGATCCGCGCAT
>CAZDHN010000312.1:0-7678 GCA_964505115.1 uncultured Planctomycetaceae bacterium | reverse complement strand
GAGGATTTCAATTCGTACACGGAGGATGCGTCGGCTGGTGGCTTCGAGCACGGTAATTCGGACTTTCTCCCGGACCAGTTCCTCGCCGACCTGTGGCACGTGACCAAGCTCGCTAAACACGAAACCGGCAATGGTGTCGAAGTCGCCGTCGTCGGGCAGTCCCAGCACGAGTTGCTCGTTGATCTCGTCGATGTGGACTTTGCCCTGTGCTTCGGCCACGCCGTCACTGATGTGTTTGATTTCCTCGCCAAGGTCTTTGTCGTATTCGTCGACGATTTCACCGACGATTTCCTCCAGCACATCTTCCATTGTAACCAATCCGGAGACGCCGCCATACTCGTCCAGCACAACAGCCATATGATTTCTGTCGCGCTGGAATTCCTGCAGAAGAACGTCGATCGGCTTGGTTTCGGGCACAAAGACGGGCTGGCGGAGCAATGCGGTCCAGGGCTGGGGCGGCTCGTCGGGTCCCTTGGCCAACTCGGGGAGCAGGTCTTTGGTTACCAGGATGCCGATGATGTCGTCACGGTTCTTCTCGTAGACCGGGATCCGCGTGTGGCCCACCTTGATGACAAACTGCAACGCCTCCTGCCAGGAAAGCGAAAGCGGTATCGAGACCATGTCGGTCCGCGGCGTCATTATCTCCGAAACGTCGACGTCGCTCAATTCGATGACACCCTCGATCATTTCCCGGGCGTCTTCCTCCAGGAGCCCCTCGCGGTGTCCTTCGGTAACGATGGTTCGGATCTCGTCCTCGAACGATTCCTCGTTGGGCACCTCGGGCTGGCGGCCGGCCAGGCGGTGCATAAGCGTATCGACGAATTTGGCACCCAGCATCAAGGGCGTTAGCAGCACGTTTACCGACCGCCAGAGCGGCCAAGTGTAATAGGCGAACGGAGCGGCCCAAAGCCGGACGACCGCCCAGGGAATCCAAACCTCGGCGGCCAGCAGCAGAATCGCGCCCGTTGCGATGCTCAGCCCGAGCAACGTCCAGTCGGGGCGTTGTGCCGCGTGCGATTCGGTCCAACTCCAAAACGCGCCGGCGAAGATCACCGCCGCCGTGCCGATAACTTGCAGGGTTTCGGCGGCCAGGGCCACCTGATCGTGTCGCTTGAGAATTTGGCCGAGCGCGTCGGGCGACTTTCGGCGACGGCAAATCTCCTCCAATTCGCGGCGCGAGAACTCGGCCAGCGATCGGGCGCCAATCGCCGCCAGACAGGTTACCACCAGCGCGCCCGCGGCCAAAGAAAACAGAATATCAGGATTCACGGATAAAGGCCTCTGGTATCTCGTGGCGAATTATTCCGGCAGTTTGTCTTCGTAGGGCGGCAGGGCCGCCAGCCAAACCGGTGCTGCCGCACCCAGGCGAGAACCCACCCGCCACGAATCGCTGAACTTTGTCAAAAACTTAACGATCTTTGAAGTTAGTAGTGTAGCGGGGTTCCAATCCGAACGGGGCCAGGTAGGTCCGTTCGAGGTTGCGCATCTCGGCCCGCTGGTCCTCGGTTTCATCCTCGTATCCCGCCAAATGCAGCGTACCGTGAACGACATACAGAAGCAACTCGTCGGCTTCCGACCAACCGAACTCAGCGGCCGACGATCGGGCCGTCTCGGCGCTGACGACCACCTCGCCCTCCAGCCTTTCCTCGTCTCGTTCCAGCAGGAAGCTCAAGACGTCGGTGGCGTAATCGTGGTCGAGGTGTCGCCGGTTGAGTTGGCGGATGGTCGCGTCGTCGACCACGGCCACGCTGACTTCGGCCCGGTCGATCTCCTCCCCTTCGAGAACCGCCCGAACCGCCCGCTCGATCCGTTCGGTATCGATCACCAGTTGCGATTGTTCGTTTGCCACCTGAACCGTAACCACTGACTTCACCACTAATGTCTGGTCGATTGGCCGTAATGCGTTACCTGAAAGGGGTTAGGGACCAGGGGTCAGGGGCCAGGGGTCAGGATTTCGGCGTCGTGGTGCTCTCAAGATACTGGTCCCTGATCCCTGGCCCCTGATCCCTCTTCCTTCTTTGGTTGGCGGCCCTGCCGCCCTATGCCGTTCTTTGATCGGGATATTTGACGCGGCTGTGATAGATGGCGGTAAGCGACTTGATAATGCTGTTCTCGACCGTGCGCAACTCGCGAAGCGTCAAACCGCTCTCGTCGAACTGCCCGTCGTCCAGGCGTCGTTCGGCCATTTCGCGCACGAGGCTTTCGATTCGGGCGGGGGCGGGATCGACGAGTGTTCGGCTGGCGCTTTCCACGATGTCGGCCAGCATCAGCACGCCGGCTTCCTTGGTTTGCGGCTTGGGGCCGGGGTAGCGGTAGGTGCTCGGGTCGACCTCGCCGCCGTCGGGGTTGCTTTCGCTCTTCTCGCTTGCCAGTTCGTAGAAAAACTCGACCAGCGTGGTGCCATGATGCTGCAGGATGAAGTCGATGATCGGTTGCGGCAGGTGGTGTTGCCGCGCCAGGTCGGCGCCGTCCTTGATGTGTGCGATTATCACCAGCGTGCTCATGGCTGGTTCGAGGTCCTTGTGCCGGCTGGATTCGTCGCCCTGGTTCTCGATGAAGTAACCCGGCTTGAGCATCTTGCCGATATCGTGGAAGTAGGCGCCCACCCTGACGAGCAGCCCCCGGGCGCCGATCGATTCGGCGGCCGCTTCGGCGATGGAGCCGACGGTGATCGAGTGGTTGTAGGTGCTCGGCGCGCGTCGAACGAGTTCCTGCAGAAGCGGATGCGCGACGTCACCCAACTCCAGCAGGCTGATGTCGGTCAGCACGCCGAAGGCCGGTTCGATGAAGGGCAGCAGGCCGGTCATGAGGAAGCCGGCCGCGAATGTCCAGATTGCGTTTCGGGCGGCGTCGGCGAACAGCGTCAGGCCGAACGGTTGATTGTCCAACAGCCCCACGCCGCTGGTTATGACCAGCGCTGCCAGCCCGGCAAAGAAGCCCACCTTGATGAGTTTGCCACGGCTGCGCACATAACCGAGTTGCATGATTGCCGTGGCGGCCACGCCCATCAGCACCAGCAACTCACCCAATCCGAGCCCCAGCGCCAATGCCACGATCAGCGCCACCACGGCCGTCAGCAGAAGCGCCACCTCCTGCCGGTAGGCGATGGCGACCATCTCTCCGAAGAGCAGCAGGGGCACGATCTCGGCTCTCCAGGCGTCTCTGGAGGCCCAGCAGGCGAGTCCCACGGTGAGGATGGCCATTGCCAGAATCACGACGAATCGCTTGAAGCTGACGACGATTCGCCGCTCGCGCGTTTGCAGGTAGATGCCCGAGAGCCCGAAAAGCGTGAGGATGATTGCCACAACGGCAGCGGTTCGCGATACCCTGGGCCCCAATCCTCGCTCGGCCATTGCCGCGGCGTACTCCCGGCAGAGCAGGTCGATTTGCACATCGTCCAGCGGCTTGCCCGCCTTGGCCAGTGTTTGCCCCGGTTCGTAGCTGGTGTAAACTTGCTCGACGCTTGTCACGGTTTTCTGGAGCGATTTTCGCGTCTCGTCCTCGTCCAGAAGGAGCGTGGAGGGCAACCGCGGCCGCAACCAGGCAAAGACGTGATCGGCAATCGGGGCCGACTTCAACTCGGTCGCGAGGCTCTTGTGGATTGCCGTGGCGTCGCCGATGAGTACGTCGCCCAGTTGAACTACCTCCCGCAACCCCGGCTGGCCGACGGGGTAGACGACGATCTCTTCCTGGTTGCCTTTCCACAGTTGTTGCACCGGCTTGTCCAGCAGGCCACGCGACTGGAACGGCGCCATCGCGTCGGTTACCGCCTTCTCGAACTCGGCCAGATTCTCTTCGCCGCTTACCGCCTCGCGGAACTGCTGCAAATCCTTCTGCCGCTCCTCTGGTGACTTGGCATCCGCCGGCGTTTTGGCGTCGTCGGATACCGGCGGCTGGAATTCCGCCCAGAGCTTTGGGTCCACGTCCGCAAGCTTTTCGGCGGCGGCAATCTGCAAGACCGTGTTTCGTAGCGACGCGACCAGTTGCACCAACGGTTCTGAATCGCGGGCGTAAACATAGCGGACCTGGGCGCGGGCACGTTCTCGGGCCGCCTCGGTGGCCAAGGGGTCGGGCTTCTTGAATGAGCTGTTCGAGACAATGTCGCGAGAGGGCGTGTAGCCGGTGCGATACGCCATCGGCGGGTCCCAACCGCGAATCAGCGTGCACAGGGCTGTCGCCGTCAGAAAACATAGACATATCCGTAGCCAGACGTCGCGCCGCCCCAAACTGACCAAAACTCGTTCCCAACTACTGGGGGCCAATTCGAGCGCGGCCACGCGCTCCGATCGGGTTCTCTTCTGACCGCCTGATGTCATTTGGAAGGTTGAAGGTTGAAGGTTGAAAGTCTTATAAAGCCGCGACCGTTGGTCGCGCACGGGACAAAGGACACACGGTTTTCCGAAACTTCCAGCGCGACCAACGGTCGCGGCTTTATATTAGCCATATCACCCCTTCTTTCGCTTGCGGTGGGGCTTCCTCGGTGTTTCGTCGTAGGCCTTGACGATTTCCCGAACCAACCGATGCCGCACGATGTCGGCATCGTGCAATTCGATTGCGGCAAACCCTCGAATGCCTCGCAAGCGGGTCAGCCCGTCGATCAGTCCGCTCCGCGCGTGATGCGGCAGATCGATTTGGGTAACGTCTCCGGAAACCACGATCTTGGCGCCGACGCCCATCCGAGTCAGAAACATCTTCATCTGCGCGACGGTCGTATTCTGCGCTTCGTCGAGGATTATGAACGCGTCGTTGAGCGTTCGCCCTCGCATGTAAGCCAGCGGAATTACTTCGATCAGGTCCTCTTCGGTATATTGCCTGATAAGCTCATGTTCCATCATCTCGTGCAGTGCGTCCAGGAGGGGGCGCAAGTACGGGTTGATTTTCGCCTGCAAGTCGCCGGGCAGGTAACCCAGGCTCTCACCCGCCTCCACCGCCGGTCGCACCAACACGATTTTGCGAACCGATTCCTCCTTTAATGCGGCCACGGCCATGGCCACGGCGAGGTAGGTTTTTCCGGTTCCGGCGGGACCGCAACAGAGAACGACGTCGTTCTTTCGTACCGCCTCGACATATCGCGCCTGGCCCGCGCTGCGCGGACGGATTTGCCGGCCGGCGTACACGGCGATTGGCGGAGCCTGATTCGCTGAACCGCCACCGACCACTTCGTCCAACACTCGACTGACGTCGTCGCCGGTCAACTGTTCGTGTCGCTCGGCGTAGGCGCCGAGCCGCTCCATGACTTCCGTGGCACGGGCGACATTCTGCTCGTTGCCTTCGACGTGGATCCGCCCTTCGTAAGTGGAGATACTCACGTCAAGCGCATCGCGAACCTTCCGCAGATGTTGGTCACAGGTGCCGAAGACGGTTAGAAGCGCCTTGGGGCTGACTACCGAGATGCTGGTTTCGCTCATCAAGAACAACGTCGGCGCACTGGCCGACGCAACCCACTAAGAATGGCCCTCCTGAACATTATACTATAGCTGAATCATAGTACGGAAGACCAGCACCCTCGCGAGGATGGCCGCAAGGCGTGTGTGAGCAAGGGGTTAGATGCCGAATACTTACCGAAGACTCACGAGTAGGCCGCCCCGCCGATGTAGGTGTGACAGTGAGGACAGATGTGCGTGCCGGCCGAAATCTCCCGATTGCACTTGTCGCAGGTCTTGTTAGGCGGCGATGTTCCCTCGGCCGATGACGCCTTCTGGGACTGGACTTGCTCTCGCGACATCTCTTCGCTGGGCGTGAAGTGCGGTTTTGGCTTCGGCTTGTGAGGCCCCAGAAACCCCAGTATTTCGTCTTCCGAAACGTTGCCGTTAGAAGCCCGAGGGATCACGACTCTTGCATTGCAGAACGGGCAGAGGCCCGTCTTACCGGCAAGAGAATCCTTGACGTTCAGTACATGACCGTTCTGACAAGTCACCCGGATCGACATCGCTCGCACCTCCGAACGCCCCGGTCTTTTTAGACCATCCGAAGCCACTTCCGATTGTCCCGCCGCTCCAAGTCCATGATAACCTCACCCGGGCCGAAAGCATAGCTCTATTTCTGAAAATTACTCACCCCCCGCAATTGGTACGGGGGGCAATTCAGTGTCCGGCGAAGAGGTCAGCCCACCAGGCCGAGGGCCCAGCAGGCAAAGGCGATTGGGGCGGCCAGCAGGATGGAATCGAGGATATCCAGCACGCCGCCGAAGCCGGGCAACCAACTGCTGGAATCCTTCAGGCCGGCGTCGCGTTTCAACAGCGATTCGGCCAAATCGCCAAGGATGCCGGCGGCGGCCACCGTCAGGCCGAAGATAATCCAGCCGCCACGCATACCGGCCGGTTCAGTAGAACAGAGCAGCGGCACGAGCCAATGGAAGGTTGCCCAGGCGCCCGCGCAGCCGAACAGCAGCGCGCCGATTGCGCCCTCGATGGTTTTTCCGGGGCTCAGCACGGGCGCCATCTTGTGTCGGCCGATCAGGCGCCCGACCGTGTAGGCGCCAATGTCGCCCAGCTTGACCACGATTAGGAGCGAGGCCAAGGCGCCGATCCCCCAACGCAGTCTCAACTGGATCACGAAAGTGAGCATTACACCCACATACACGATTCCGAAGACGGCCGCCGCCAGATTTATTGAGACTCCGCCCGGCTTTTCGTAGCGGTACATCTCGCCGAGCAAGACCAATAGCAGGGCCAGGGCGAGCGCCAGCGCCGGGCTGCAAACGTCCGGCACCCAGTTGCCTGCAACCACCAGCAGACTCCCGCAATAGACGGGCCAGGCAAGCGGTCGGGCACCGGCGGCGGTTAGCAGCCGAAGGATTTCCTGGTCGGCCAACAGGGTTGCCAGAATAGCGACCGGCAGCAGCCACGCGCCGGGAACCGACGCGAGATGATCCAGCCAGCACAGCCCAATCAGGGCCGCAACCAGCAGCGTTCCCAGCAGTATTCGCCAGCGAAGCATGGTGGGTAGTTGATAGTTGGTAGTTGATAGTTGATAGCCTTAGCGGCCGGGCTGCTTTCCGCTTTCCGCTTTCCGCTTTCAGTCCAAGCCGCCGAAGCTGCGTTTTCTGGCGGCGAAATCGCGGATAGCCTGATGCAACTGCTGATGGTCGAACTCCGGCCAGGGCAGTTCAGTAACCCAAATCTCCGCATAGCTGATTTGCCAGAGGAGGAAATTGCTCACTCGCATCTCTCCGGCGGTACGGATCAGCAGGTCGGGGTCGGGCATGCCGGCCGTGTAGAGATTCGCCGCCAGCGTGGCTTCGCTTAGCTCGTCCGGATCCAGTTTTCCGGCTTTTGCCTGCCGGGCGATGCCCGCAACTGCGTCGAGCAATTCCGCCCGACCTCCATAGTTTATCGCCAGACACAGCCTCATGCCCGAGTTCTCTCGGCTCATCTGGACCGTCTTATCCATCTCCCGAAGCACATCGTCGGGTATTCCCGAGCGACGCCCGATCACCTCGACTTTGATATTCTGCCTGGCGATGTTACCCCGTTCCTCGATCATGTACTGCTGGAGCAGGTGCAGGAGGAAGTCGAGTTCCGCTTGGGGGCGTTTCCAGTTTTCGCTGGAAAGGCAGTAGAGCGTGAGTTGCTGGATTCCGAGTCGGGCACACTCTTCGGTGGTGCGGCGCACGCTTGCCACGCCGTGCCGATGCCCTTCAATTCGCGGCAAACCACGCTGTTGCGCCCAGCGCCCG
>CAZDHN010000311.1:0-7681 GCA_964505115.1 uncultured Planctomycetaceae bacterium | reverse complement strand
CCGTGCTTTGCGACCGCCAGTACGGCGGCCGCTCGCAAATTACCCGGGGTGAAATCCGACGCGAACCGGACGACGACACGGTGCTCCTGGCCCGTCAGGCGCTGCACGCGATGCGATTGCGGTTCACGCATCCGTTCAGCGGCGAGCGCCTGGAGATCGAGGCCCCGCTGCCCGACGACATGGCCGCCGTGCTGGCCGAGTTGCAAGCGTACCGGAGTTCATAGTAAGATGAGTGATAGTCGGGTGTCGGGCCGGCCCCACACGGCTATCATCAACGACCCTGGCCAATGAGACGTAGCAATCATGAGCATCTTTGAAGCACTAATGCTGATCTGTTTCGGGCTGAGTTGGCCGGTGTCGATCGCCAAGTCGCTGCGAACCAAAGTCGTATCGGGTAAGAGCCCCCTGTTCATGGGAGTTCTCTGCGTTGGCTACCTCAGCGGCGTTACGCACAAGCTGGTTTACTCGCTCGATTGGATCGTCTGGCTCTACGTGCTCAACCTGCTACTGGTGGCCTTCGACCTGTTCCTCTACTACAAGTACCTGCCCGGCGAAAGCCAACTGCAAGGACCCGCCCGGAAGAAGCAACCCCGTCGCGACGGGCGGGGCGCGAGGAAGACGAACCGGGTCGATGGTTGAAAGCGAAGAGTGCCATGACCGTCACCAGCAGTAACATCTTCGACCGCATCCCGAGCGAACTGCCCGACGAACTTGTCGAGAGAATCGCCGGCGGCGGAAACGTGACGATCCAACGGATCGTCTCCCGTGGGCAGGCCTCGGCCGAAGGTTTCTGGTACGACCAGGACCGCGCCGAGTACGTGATTCTACTGGCCGGCGCGGCGGGGCTGCTATTCGAAGGCGACGAGTCGGTTCTCGTTCTGAAGCCGGGCGACTACCTCGACATCCCGGCCCACCAAAAGCACCGCCTCGCCTGGACCAGCCCGACCGAAGACACCATCTGGCTGGCCGTGCATTATTGAGCGGCTCATTCTCCCCTCTCCCGACCAACCTTCGGTCGGTATCCGGAGAGGGGCCGGGGGTGGGCTGATGAAAATGTTCTTCATGTGTGTTTCTTGCTAACCGTGCGTGGCGGCGGCGAGCTTCTTCATAAACAGCGACTCGCCGGGTGTCACTGGCGTAGGAGTCTTTCAATACCAATATTCCCCAGTTTACCCAGTCGCCTAACTTTTCATCAGCCCAGGCCGGGGGTGAGGGGCGGCTGAGCGCGGCGAAGCACCAGTCTCGTCCTAACAAGCGTCATTTACCCAGCCGCGTCTCGTACCGCTTCCGCATCGCTTCGATGTCGAGCGGCTTGTTGTGTCTCCGGCTCCACCACTCGTGGGCGCGTGCGGGATCGTAGTTCGGGTTCTTGGTCGGCATTCGGGCACCGACCCGCTCGCGCCAGGCAGCCAATTGCCGCTGCAACCGCTCGGCCAGTTGCGGCTTGGCGGCGGCCAGGTTCTTCGTCTCGCTGATATCGTCCTTGAGGTTGTACAGCTCCAGCACGCCGTCGTCGAAGAACTCGATCAGCTTCCAGTCGCCGCCGCGAATGGCTCCGGCCGGTCGCGAGTGGTGATAATGCGGGTAGTGGAAGTAGATTGCTTCGCGGTCGAGCGTGGCAGTGGGATCTTTTAGTAAGGGGACCAAGCTCGACCCGTCGATCGGCTGCTTTGGCAGTTTGGCCGACGCCATTTGGCAGAAGGTGGGCAGCAGGTCGGCCGTGGTTGTCGGTTCGTCGCAGACGCTACCCGGCCGCGTCACGCCGGGCCAGCGCACGATCATGGGAACGCGGATGCCGCCTTCGTAGAGCGTCCCTTTTTCGTCTCGTAGCGGTGCGTTGGTCGAAATGACTTCACCCACCCCCGTGTAGATCTTCCGCAACCCGCCGTTATCCGAGGTGAAGACGATGATCGTGTTGTCGCTCAGCTTCAGTTCGTCCAGTTTCTTGAGGATGCGGCCGATACTCGCGTCCAGGTCCTCCACCATGGCCGCGTAGACGGGATGATTGACACCGTCCGACGGCCGGGGCTTGTTTTGATACTTGGCGGTCGTGGCGGCGTTTGCCTCCACGGGAATGTGGACCGCATAGTGCGACAGCGTGACGAAGAACGGCCGGTCCTTTTTCTGCTCGATGAACCAAAGCGTCGCGTCGGTCAGAAAGTCGATCGATTTGGGACCGCGATCCTTCTTGCCGCCGCGTTTACGCAATTCCTTGCCCAGGGTCCGTTCGGTTGTGTCGTAGCCGAGTTGCTCTGGCGGCGGGCTCAAGTGCCACTTGCCGAAACGGGCGGTCGCGTAGCCGGCCGCCTTTAGCGCGTCGCCGGGTGATTCGATTCCGTCCTTGAGTTGATGCTCAAGCGGCGGCACGACCAATTTTTCAAACGGACGCAAATGGCCGGGAACGTAATCGGTGATGCCCGTGCGGGCGGAGTACTGGCCAGTTTCGATAGTCGAGCGAGTAGAAGAGCAGACCGGCGTGGTCGCGTAGAAATCCGTGAACTTCATGCCCTGGCCGGCCAGACGATCGAGAACCGGCGTCTCGTGGAACTTGTGCCCAAAACAAGCCAGGTCTGGCCAGCCCATGTCGTCGACAAGTATTAGTACGATATTTGGTACACTGCCCTTCTTGGTATTTCCCTCGCATTTACCGGCCTCTATTGACAGACATAGGGTGAGGCTGGCAAGTATAAGTGTAGCTATTCCATGTAGTAATGATCGCGGTAAATGAGAGGGGGCATGCTTTGATCCGCTGGATGTGAGTTGCATCGGGATACCTCTGTTAAGTTTGGCGGTTCTCTGATCGTCGGACTTGCACGGTCAGACCCAGGCTTCAGTATCCATGGCCGGCGGCCGCGGGTCAACACACCCGGTGTGCTGCTGGCCGAAAGGGAGAAGAACAATGGGGCGGAAGCGGAAGCAGCGGCGGCAGGCACGGGGGTCGGCTTTCCTTCCCAAACACTCCATCCGGCACTTGTTCCAGCCGACCGGATACGCGTTGAATTGGGAACGACCGAGGGAAACAGCCCGGAATCCCGCGCATTGACTATACAAAGATCAATAAGCCGCCGTATATGAAAGGTTCTCTAATGATGAAAACATGGTTTGGCGGTTTCTGTGTTGCGGTCGTTCTGGGCCTGGCAGTTTGCGTGGCCGGCGCGGCCGAGATTGTGTTCGAGAAGACAACGCTCGATCCGCTCTTCCGCGCCGAGGGCGTGGCAGTGGGCGACTTCAACGGCGACGGGCGCAAGGACATCGCGGCGGGCAGCGTCTATTACGCGGCTCCCGACTGGAAGATGGTGCCCATTTGCGAGAAGCCCAAGGCCTTCTTGCCAAAACAGTACAGCGACGCCTTCTGCTGGCTTGTCCAGCAGTGTCTTGGCGGCGTCTTAGCGGCGAGTGTGCTTCGCACTGCTGGACGAGTTGAACCTGGGTATGCACTACTCGGGCGTGCAGGGGCCGGGCATCATTGCTAAGTCGTTATCACCACGGGAGTTGCGACATCCGCTCGGATTTTCTGTTTTTTTGCAGGGTAGATTCCAGTTCACCAGTGGATTATAGAGTAGGTGGATAGTGCGCATCGGGTGCGCTCGTCGGCAGAAACGTGATTAACGGGGGCGGCTTGGCTGCGGCATGACACAAAACAGCAAGCTCGACGATCAGTCGCGAACCACGGAGTTCATGCGGCTGTTCACCAGTTACCAGCGGCACGTCTACAGCTACATCCGCGCCTTGGTGCCCAATCTGGTGGAGGCCGAAGAAGTCCTGCAGCAAACGAACCTGCTGCTCTGGGAGAAATTCGACCAGTTTGAGCCGGGATCCAACTTTCGGGCCTGGGCGTGCAAGGTCGCCTATCTGACCGTGTTGAAGCATCGTGACCGTCGCGGGCGGGGCGAGCTGCTCTTCAGCGACGCGTTCATCGACGACGTTGCTTCCAACCCAACCGAAAGTAACGAGTATCTCGATGCCCGTACCCGCGCCGTCGAACACTGCCGTCACAAGCTGGGGCCGGCTGATCGTGACCTGATCGACCGCCGTTATCGGCAGGGTATCAAGTCGGGGCAAATTGCCGACGAGTTGGAACGACCGGCTCGATCGGTTTACAAGTCGCTCTGGCGAATCCGTCGGGCCCTGCTGGACTGTGTCGCCCGCCAACTCGCCAAGGAGGGTCTGGCATGATGCTTGAACAGGACCATTGTCGCGAACTCGACGACTTGCTCAACGCCCTGTGTGAAGAGACCATTACGCCCGAGCAGGCGAGTAGGTTGGAATCGATTGTTCAGTCGAGTCGGCGGGCCCGCGACCGATACCTGGCCTACATGAGCCTGGACGCCGAACTCCATTGGGAGCTAGCGGCCGCAACACCGGGAGGCTGTCCGGGAAATCTCCCTCTCCCTCTGGGAGAGGGCCGGGGTGAGGGCAGTTGGGCGGATGATCCGACAAGTCTCCCTCTCCCTCTGGGAGAGGGCCGGGGTGAGGGCAGTTGCGAAGAGGGGACGAGCCAATCGCCCATCCTGGGTTTCTTGGGCGATATTGGCAAACAGGGGATCGATCTTTCCTCCAAGCCGACCCGCTTCTCGATGCTAGTAGCCGCCGCGGTAATCGGTTCGCTGCTGACTCTTTTGGCAATTTGGGCCGCGCCGTTGTATCGCAAGGGCAACCGCCCCCAACCGGGCCCGACCCCTCCGCCCGACTACGTCGCCCGACTCACCCGAACCGTCGACTGCCAGTGGAAAGAGATCCGAACGGCTCCCGTACGAGGCGCTCACCTACGAGTGGGTCAACAACTCGCGCTGGACGGCGGGCTGGTGGAGATTGTCTTCGACAGCGGAGCGAAGGTGATTCTAGAGGGGCCGGGCGTGCTGGCAATCGTGTCGACCACCGCTGCTCGGCTGGAACGAGGTAAGCTGGTGGCCATGGTATCCGACGCCGCAAGCGGCTTCACAATCCGCACGCCCGACGCATTGCTCAGGGACCTGGGTACCGAGTTCGGCGTCGAGATCGATCGGTCGGGCCGAACGAGCCTCTGCGTGTTCCAGGGCGCCGTCAGCGTGGAGACTCCCGACGCACCGAACATACCCAGCACGATAGTCAGCGCCGGTCAGGCCGTCCGCGTGGAGACGGCCCTGGGTACCGCCGTGCTGGCCGCGCCCGCAAGGCCGGGACACTTCGTTCGCAACCTACCCAAGCCGGTCGTTAGCAGGGCCGATGGTCGAGCAATGTTGGCCACCATCTTCGACGACGGGCTGGAAGGCTGGAATAAGAAGCCGTTGAGTAAGACCTACCTGCTTTCGCAACGGCCGACCGGCGGCAATCCCGGGGGATTGCTACTAAGCACCGGGAACTGCCCGGGCACGCAGCTCATTGCCCCGGCCGCCTACCGGGGTGATCTCTCTCGTTTTGACGGCGGCACCATCTCCTTCGACGCCAAGTACGTCCAGCCCGGAAACAACGGCCGCCGGGCAGGAGGCTTCGACTTTGGCCTGATCAAAATCACTGGCGGCGGGCGAACGGTCAAGCGACGGATAGCCGATTCGCCGCCGACAGCTCGCTGGAAGACCTTTCGCGGCCCCTTTACCGCGGCCGCCTTCCGCGTCTCCCAATCCGATTGGGAGAACATTATTGGAAACGTCACAAGCTTGACCATCAACCTCAATGCCTTCAACGGCGTCCCCAACGAAATCCTGGCGTTTGACAACATCGTCCTGCTTGGCCAAGATACACGATGACCCTTTGACTGCGGATACCACACGAAACATCTACCTAATCAGTACAGTACTTCACTACTATTCCAAGGAGATTCTCCGATGACAAGTGCCGCGAAAACAATCCACGGAATGCTACCCCAGATCGCACTGGCCCTGGTGGCCGTGCTGGTCGCAGCGCCCGCGGTCCATGCCGACGTGATCGACGATGCCAAGGCGTATTGGACGTTCAGTTCCGACTTCAGCGATTCCAGCGGGAACCACGAGGGGACCGGAATGACGACATACACAACGGGCGGACCTGAGATCAAGACCGCCCCAGCCGGTTACTCGGGCGCTAACGCCCTCTATCTCAGGGGCCTTGGTGCATCAATTCCAGGTGATACCGTTTACTACCGCGAGGCCGATTACATCGACTTCGGCGGCATGGACCTCTCCGCCGCATTGACCGTCTCGGCTTGGATCAGGCCCGAGGCGAGTTATGCGGTCGTGTTGGGCGATGTCGGCAATAGGTACTGGCTCCGGGTCAAAACCAACGAAGTGAATTTCAAGGCCAACAGTACTGCTGTCGCGCTTGCCACCGACCCTGATTTCACCCTGAACGAGTGGCAGCACTTCGTCTTGACCCGCGATGCGGCGGGTAGCCTGACCGTTTATCGCAACGCCGATAGAATAGTTACCCCGGCCACGAAGGCTGGCACGTTCAACCCGGAATACATCGGCGCTAAGTTTGGGAGTTCTAATGCGTCTGCCTTCAAGGGCTACATGGCCGACGTGGGCGTTTGGGATGATGTGTTGGATGCCGACCAGATTGGCCAGTTGTACCTGCGAGGCGCCGACCCGACCGCGGATGCGCTGGCTTTCTGGACGTTCGATTCCGACTTCAGCAACTCCGGCACCGCCGGTAGCACTTTGGACGGAATTGCACAGACTGACAGCACCTCCTTTACCGTCACGGACGAGTCCATCGTCGGCAGCGGTGCATTGAAACTCCGCGGCAGCACGGCCAAGGACTATCTCCAGATCGGCGATGACGGCGCGGGTGCCCCCGTCGGCTTGAGCCTGGACGACGAAATGACCATCGCGGTCTGGCTCAACCCCGAGGCGCTTGGATCCGCGGGTGGGACGTTCCTGGGCGGTACCAATAGCGATTGGATTCGGATTTACTCGGATAAAGTTAATGTTCGGTTCGGCAGTACCGGCAACAACTGGATTCCCGAGACCGATGCTTTCGAGGCCGGCACCTGGCAGCATTTCATGTTGACCCGCGATGCCAGTAACAACGTCACGCTCTATCGTAACCTGGAAGAAATTGCCTCGGGGACCTTGACCGGCACCTTCAAGCCGCTCTATGTCGGCCTGAAGGGACCGAAGGCGACGTACCCCAGCTACTACCGGGGCCTGATGGACGATTTCGGCATTTGGGACAGAGTATTGAGCCCCCTGGAAATGCAGGCATTGTTCAACAGGGTTCCCGAGCCCGGCAGCGCGACCCTGTTGCTGTGCGGCGCGATAGCCGCTTTCCTGTGGCGGCGACGACGGAGATAGACACGTGAAATTGTGTTCCAGGAAGAACTCGACGAGAGGTCCGATGACAGCCAGCACGACAACCAAGAGAGTACACGGCAGTCCCGGGTCGGCACGTTGGCGCGCGCTCGTTTTGCTGCTGGCGGTCGCCGGCCTGCTTTGCGGCTCCGTCGCCTTCGCTCTCGACGCGCCCGGCAATGCACGCCATGAGGTCTTGACCGACGCCCCCGAGGGCACGTTCACGATCGCGGTCATTCCCGACACGCAGCTCTATTACGGGCCGGGCTCTGGGCGCGGCGACCAAAGCGGCGAACCGCGTAACCCCGCTTTCGACTCGCGCACCCGCTGGCTGGCCGCGAATCTTGCCGCCCAACGCATCGTCTTCGTGTCGCAGGTGGGCGACATCGTCGACCGCAACAACCGCCAGCAGTGGCGCGTGGCTCGCGAGAACA
>CAZDHN010000310.1:0-7684 GCA_964505115.1 uncultured Planctomycetaceae bacterium | reverse complement strand
CGAGGCGGTGATGGTTATCGTGGTCCACTGACCTTGCTGCGAGACGGTGTCGAAGGTTACGCCGTCCTCGTCGTCGTTGCCGTCGAGGGTATCGTCGCCCGTGGCCGTGGCGTTGGGCTGGCCGTCGGCTTCCGCGTCAATGCCCGAGCCCAAGTAGTAGCCGGCCACAATTGTGTGACGTGCCCCGTCGTTGGCCAGCAGCGTTGGATAGGGATCGTCCGGTGCGTCGCCGAAGTCGAGGTCGGGCTCGTCAGAAGGAAGTATATTGAACCCGTAATCCTCGACCTCGCCGTCGGGAGAGTAACCGCGCGGGTCCAGGCCGCCCGAACTGCTCAGGCGGAATCGGGCGAAGGTGTCGCCGGGTGTCGTCCCCGCGGGGATCGAAATATCGACCAGATTGCTGCCGGTATTCACTACCTGATTTGTTAGGAGTTGCTCGCCCGCGTCATCCCAGTCGCCGTCCTGGTTGAGATCGAACCAGGCATCCAGCAGGCCGCCGACAGTGCCGCCGTTGGTCACCTCGAACTGCGTGGTTTGACCGGCCTGAAGCAGCCCGTTGGGCGTGACGCCGTCCTCATCGTCGCCTTCAAGATCGACATCGTCGCCGGTAGCGGTTGGATTCGGTTGCCCGTCGTACTCCCGGTCGACAGAATCCCCCAAGAACAAAGTCGTGTCAAACGAATGCACCGCCCCGATACTACCGGAATACGTTGGATACTGCACGGGCGCATCGCCGAAATCCAGGCCTTCCCCCTTGATTATGATGACATAGTCTTCCACCTCGCCATCCGCCGCGGGGCCCTCCGGTGTCAGCCCCGGGGTACGACTCAACCGAAAACGAACGTTGTCGTAGCCGACCGGTATATTGGCCGGCAGGCTCATGTTGATGACATTGTCGCCTATATTCACGGGAAGATCATCAATGAAATGTTCGTCCGGGTCGCTGTTGTCCCACGTCCCGTCCTGGTCCAGATCGATCCAGGCGTTCAGGTAGCGATCACCGTCGCTGTCATCGGTGACGTTTACCGTGATGTCTCCGAAAGAATTGGGCCACTCAGAACGCCCGAAGAACGAAACGCCGTCGTCATCTTGGCTGCCGTCCATGTCGTCACCTAGGGCCTGCGGGTGTGGCTGGCCATCCGGCTCGGCGTCGACCGTAAGGCCCAAATGGAAACCGGCCTCGATCACGTGCGACGCCCCGTTGCTGGCTTGCAGCGTCGGGTAGGGACCGTCCGGCGCGTCGCCGAAGTCCATATCCGGGTTGCCTTCCACCAGCCCCGCGTCCAATGTGGTGTCTTCGCTGAGCGGACCGAGCGTGAACACGGCCGTCAGACCCGTGGCCGGGTCGACGTCGCTATCGATGGTATCGTCGGCGCCGACATCCTGCGTTGTGAAGACGGCACCGGCTGGCAGATCGCTGAACTCGATGTAGTAATCTCCCGCCGGGAGATTGTCCATGAGATACTCGCCGTTGAAATCGGTCACGTCCGAGCCCATCCAGACGTCATCGATTCCGCCGATCTGGCCGTCGATCCCGACGGCGTACAAGTCGACCGTAACGTCCTCGACGCCCGGCTCGCCGACGTTCTGAATGCCGTCGTCATTCATATCGGCCCAGACAAAGTCGCTGACGCTGGCCGAACCCTCGGTCAACCGGAAATCGGCCAGGCCGCCGTGTTGGAGGTCCACTGCCCACAAGTAGAAACTGTCGCCCGCCGAAACCGGGGTCCAGAGAGCATCGTGGCCCTCGGCCACCGGTGGATCTTCGGGATTGTCGTAGAGCATCATCCAGCTTCCCGCCGTTCCGCCGTCCAGCAACTCGACGGTCAGGAAACTGTCATCAGCCACCGAGAACTCATACCACCGCTGCCCGAGAATAGGCGAAACGTCGAGTTCGTCCACCACTCCATCTATCTCACCCAGGTCTTCCGGATCCGCGAATGCAACGGTTGCGCCGTAGAGGTCTTCGCCGGAGCCGAGATGGCTTGCGTGAGTCAACTCGTCGATATACTCAGTGGTGCCGGCGGTCGCATCGATGAAGTAGTAGCTCTTGTCCGGGGCAATGCCGATCAACTCACCTGCCGCCGTGTAGGGAAGCAGCCCCTCGAAATCTCCGCTGGGGGCCGGTTCGCCCTCGGCGGGCTCGAGTTCGTAAACTTCCGCGTCGGGCGGGCCGACGCTCAGGTCGACCGCCAGGAGGTCGCCACCCACCAGACTCAAGTAGAGGTTACCGTCCATATCGAAGGTGATATCGCCAGCCGAGGCAAACGGCCCGTCCGGCAGGTCTTCCAGATCAACAACGATGCTCGCCTCGTACGTGTCCGTATCGATCATGTAAAGGAACCCGTAATCGATCGGAGCTCCTAGATCGCTCATGTCGGTGTAACCGGCCCCGAAGAGAGTTGGCGTCTCGCCGCCGATACCCGGGCTCCACTCCAAGGCGTTGAGGCGGACATCGAAGGTGCCTAGCCCGACCGGGTTCTGCATCCACAACTCACCCTGCTCGACTGCCGTAAGCTCGGTGGCGGGATCGGCGTCGACGTTGAAGACGTCGATGTCGGTCGTGCGCAACATGCTGGGTAGGCCGTACGCAACATCAAGCGGGTTGTCGCGAATGTCATAGAACCCGCCGCCGGGCAAGACGGCGCTGTCGCGCGCGGGTGCGGCGAGCACGGGCACTGCGTTGTCCGTCATCAGCACGCCCAGGTGCAGTGGCGTGATCTCATCGGTCGCAAAGTCGATATCCAGGCGGTAAACGTCGCTCGTGCTACTGACCGCGCCGGCGCCGTAGTAGCCCGGCACCACCGACAGCAGCCGTCGCTCCTCCAACGCCTCGCAGCGTAACGACCTGTTCCTGGCACCCAACCGGGACGATACGCGACCAGACGGCCGGCTGCTTAGAAGCTGATTCAAGCGTTTTGGGAACCGGAACATGACAGTCTCCTGATTGCGGCGATATAGATTTGCAGATCAACTGTGCGGATGGCCAGCCACCAACGCAAGGCGCAGCGCTCGAAAGGCAGCCTTCCGGTACGCCACCCCAACTTGGTTGGCACGATATTACCCTATCAACCCCTAAAACCGGTGTCAATAACCTGCTTTAGCTAGAGACTTCGCTCTAGGATGTCCAGAGGGGGGGCGTTTGGTTGCTGCCCGTCAAATGGCGGGGCGTTCACGGTTTCGGCGTGAACTTCGAGCGATTTAGCGAGTCGAGTACTTCCGCGCGCGTGGCGTCGCCGCACTCGAAGAAGAGGCGATTTAGGCCCATCGGAACCACGCATCGGCCGCCATCGCTCTTCCACTGGACCGGCTCGCCCAACTCGTCGTGGAGCCGGCAGCCTTTGGCCGCCAGCCGCAGTTCGAGCGTGCCTTCACCCCGGTTGGTACGGTAGGCGATGGTTTGCTTGCCGTCGGCGGTGAAGATCATGGCGGTGGCGTCCTTGCATCCGCCGGGGCGCGCGAAGCCGGTGCGAGGGCAGCCGAGCCAGCGCCGCTTGCCGGCCGCATAATCGACCCCCACCGCGTAGGCGAAGGCCAAGAGGCCCTCGATGCCAAGTTCCTTCTCTTGAATGCTGAAATCGCTGCCGCCGACCAGTTCGGTACTGACGGCCCAAATGCCCTGATGAGCCGCCCAGTTGGTCGCAAAGGGCACGGTCCGGCCGCTGAACACGCTACGGCGGAAGATGAGTTGGCTTGGGCCTTTCCAGAGGAATCGATCAAACAGGTTGGCGTCGATCAGGTGCGATGCCGCGTCGAAAGTGCTCCGGTCGGAATCGGCCGCCTCGTGCGGGGCAATGAACATCGCGCCGTGTTTGATGCCGTGCATGTGCAGGTTGACGTGCCCAATCACGGGGCAGTTCCAGATGTGGTCGCGCAGCACTCGGGCTTCGGGCTCGGAGAAGGGGGCCGTGCCGCGAAGCTTCAGCGCCCGACCCGCCCGCCAACCGTAACCCTTGGTGTAGTCTTCCCAGCGGAAGTCGAAGTTCCGGTTCAAATCGCAGTCGGAACAACTCTCCTGACGCATCGAACCGCTGAGCATGGGAATGACCGTGATCGTGTAGTTTCGCAACAGCCATTGGGTTTTGTAATCGTCGCCCGGCACGTTGGCCAGGTATTCGATGAAGTCCAGCAGCAGGTACGGGTTGAGCCATTCGCCCGCGTGGATTGCACCATCGAAGAAGATGATTGGCCGATCCAACTCGCCCATCCGAAACCGCCAGATGGTCTTTCCGCCCGAGTCGACGCCGACCTTCTCGCGAACCCATTTATCCTCAACCCGCTTGGCCACATCCTCCTGAAGCCGCATGTGCTTGTCATATTCCAGTCGTTCCGAGATCGCCCGGCAGTATCGCACGCTCCGCTCGAGCAGATTGCCCGGCAGCAGCCACTTGAGCACCGATCCATCGTCGTACCCCGGTTCGCCGTTGGGCGCGAGCAGGTCGACGGCCAGCAATCGGCCCTTGCCCAAGACGTGCTCGACGGCCGTCGGCTCCTTGTTCGGCAATAACGCCAGGAGCACGCGGCCACCGTCGCCGACCGACTGTAAATGACGGCAGATCTTCCGCTCGCCCTGTTTGCCGAAATGCGAAAACGTTTGCCCCGGTCCAAGCCCGCGAGTTGCTCCGCTGGTGGCGACGACCTTGACGTTGGGCGTCTCCTTGACCTCGACCTCCTTTGGCTTCGCGCCGGACCATGCGGCGTAGGTTGCCAGATCGACGATGGCCAAGCCGCCGCGTTCGGCAAACGCGCGAACCGCCGCTTGGGGAAGCGCCGAGGTGATGACCACGGCATCGAGCGTCTTGTCGGCCAGCCCGGCGGCATCTTTCAACGGAACGACCCTGCCCGGGCAAAGCACGTCGAGTTCCTTCTTCACTCGTTCAGCTTCCGCGCCTCCCAGGAAACCGATGCGAGTGGTCGGTCGCCGGACGGGGATAGCCTTGGCGCCGACGGTCGCTCGGCCGGCGATCAGCGTCACTCGGAGGCCGGCCCGCGAGTCCTTGTCGTTCTTCTCCACCCGCAGAAAACCCAGCAGGTCGTCGCGGCTTCTTACCTCGAAGACCGTGCCGTTGGTCAGTTCACCCGCATCGGCCAGGGTAACCCGGCCGTCGGAGATCGACTTTACGCTTGCCCCGGCGGCAGTCAGTTCGGGCAGCAAGACGAGCGAGATTACGAGTATAAGAAGTCCTGTTCGGTTCGGTCCGGATTTCATTGAAGTCTCTCCTGAGGGTGCAAGCCGTGCGTCCGGGATTTCGTCACAATTGGCTCCAGTAATCGTAGCCGAGCGGTCCGGACAATGGAAGCTGCCGGCGGTTGCCGAAACGCACGAAAAGCGGCGATGAGTCGCCGCGCTCCAAGATGAGAAGCTCCGGCATCTGAACCTTAACGGCCACCAAACAGTCTATCAAGGAAGCAAGCTTTCACGCGGGAACCGGGCTTTGCCCTCGTGCAATAATCCGGGTTTCCCGGAACGGGGCCTCTCTTGAGAGGCAACTCTGTGGTATTCTTTGGGACGAAGGACGAGGACGGATTTCGGCCAAATTCCCGTCGCCCGGGTGGTGCGCGGGTGTTAGACTGTTACCAATCAAGTCTTGCCCAAAATGGCAAGAAGTTGGAAACGGGCATCTGTTCAGCCGAATGAAGCAAACCACGGACAACATGGCGCGACCCACGGTCGCAAGCAAAGAAACTAATAGACAGGATTGACAAGATTGACGGGATGGATTGTAGAAAGTGGCTCTTGAGTTCCGCGTCGGAATAACCTGATCGAGTTCTTGAGCGTGCCAAGACAACGGGAGAACACTGATTTTCGCTAATCTTCGCTAATTATTTGCATTAGTGTCGATCGGCGGTGGTTAGTATTCCCTGCGAGACAATTGACTTGTTGGGATGCGGTTCCTCTATCTTGTCAATCCTGTTAATCCTGTCCAAAACTTCGTCAAGAAAGCAAGCTTTCACGGGTTTGTAATACGGATGTGTTGGGAAGCGCGCAATCATGCTGCTAGCATCATCTTATCCGTGTAATCCGTGAAATCCGTGCTCAAGTGCTTCAGACGGCTGAACCTGAATTGTTACGGAAACGGTAATTATGGTTCCGGCTCGTCCGGATTAGGTGATCTTTGAGATGATAATTTCCAGCCTGTACTACTCAGAATTCGCGGGCAATACGTTCGTCGTCCAGGCGGAGTCCGAAGCAGTCGAGAGCGTCGAGACCACGCTTGCCATTCTTCGCGGCATCAAGAACCTGCTCAACCACGGCATTCGGGTTGTTCTCGTCCTGGGGAAGGGAACGGAGTTCGAGAACGAGCTTCGCGCGACCTTTGGGGCCAGCCAGCACCCGGAAACCAACCGGCTGATCATCCCCGAAAACGCCCTCTCGCGTATCAGGGAAGAGCGGTCGACAATCATCGACACGGTCGAAGAGTTGTGCCGGTCCGTCGATATTCCGATAAGCGTGCTGCCGGAGTCGGCAATTCGGGCCGAACGCCGAATCGCCCATGGGAGTACGGGTGTCGTAACGGGAATCGATTCGGCGGCATTCCGGACGGCACTGGACGACAATCGGCTGGCGATCATCGGCTTCGGCGGAGAAGACGACCGAGGCCAATTCCTCCACGTTCCCTCGGTCTCGCTGGCGGCCGATTTGGCCGTGGAACTCGCCGCGCAAAAGCTGCTGTTCCTGATGCGCGACGACGGCGTCTTCCTGCCGGACGCAAAAGGAAACCAACGCCAACTAAGTTTCGCCGATCTCGAAGAACTGCTCTGCCTGCTGCAACGCAAGGATGCCGGCGGCAACTTTGTCCTCTCCGAGATCGTGGTCCCCAAGATTCACGCCAGTATCCGCGCTATCGGCGGTGGGATAGATCAGGTTCACCTCGTTTCCTACTCGCGATTGCTCGATGAGATTCTCACCCGCACGGGCGTGGGAACCATGATCGAGCGCCAGCAGAGTCACCACGTCGATTACGCCCGAGCCGAGGACCTGGACGAGATTGAGCGCCTGCATGTTGAGTCGCAACGCTACGCCACCGATTGCCGTACACCCTACGTCAAGCCGTTGGGTCGATCCGACCTGGATCAAGCATTGCCGCAAACGCTGCTGCTGAAACACCGTGAGGTAATCGTGGGCAAGCTGCACGCGATGGAGATACCCGGGATACCAAACACGCTCCAAATCGGCGGGTTCGTGATTGGGGAGAACCACCAGGATTCGCAACAGGGGCAGCTATTGCTCACCGAAGCAATCAGCCGCTTTCGCGAGAGAAACCATGCCGGGGCCATCGCCATTACGGCGTCGGAGCGGGCGAAGCAACTGTTTGCACGATGCGGCGGGCAGCCGAACTCGACCGGCGATTGGCAATCCGCGCTTCTGTCGCGGGCCTCGCAAAGATACGCCCCCGAGGAGCGAAGTCAGGTTCAACTCTTCGAGTTCCCGCTAACGGCAGAGTGAACGGCTGCGGAAGATGCTTTTCGGCGCCAGCAGCGAGAAGACCACGGCGGTGATCGTCGGCGGGACGGATTCACGGTCTCCGCCGGCCGGTGATGCGGACGCCGCGACGGAATCGGCCCGGGCACGCCCATCCGAGTTGCTAATTTCTGGTTCATCCGGCTGAAGCGTAGTTTTCCGTAAGCTGTTGCTAGCAGCAAGTTTCCTGGCGCTGCCAGTAACGCCAGTGCGTTTGGCTAT
>CAZDHN010000309.1:0-7689 GCA_964505115.1 uncultured Planctomycetaceae bacterium | reverse complement strand
TGTCGAGGAGGTTGCGGCCCGATTACCAAGGGCCGGAGCGTGTTTCCCGCTCGCGGCGGGGATTGTCAAGTCAGCTTGGCTGCCGACCGGTGTTTGCTTGGATTTTTCGGAGCCAACCCAAATCTCGGCACTAGTCTGCCGAACGCTCGTCTGACTTCGGCCGAGAAACCGAACCGTGGTGTCGGGGTTATTGACGATTTGCGTGGCGTATGCCACCACCGCCCCCGCCAGCCCAATGCAGGCCAAGTATATCCCGCCCACGCCAAGCCGTTTGATCCTACCGGCCAAGACTTCTTGGCGAGCAGAGTCCCAACATCTCATATGCAATCCCCCCATTCATCCCATCCACCCGGCACCAGGCCGAATTGGGACGAGGACGTTATCCGGCTGTCAATCGGCGTACAAATCGTTCCCCACCCGACAGGATGGTCCGGCAACCGCCCAACACGGACGGCCAGCCCGAACACTCACCCCAGACCGGGAGCGTACCCTACATCTTCCTATCGGGGTTCCCGAACACACGCATTGAGCAAAATATACCGATCATCCCGATTATCGGGGAACGGCGGTTGGGGTGGCTTAGTCTAATCTTGAGCGGTATGCCGATTATTCTCGGAATTCCGAATGTGAGAGCACTTCCCCCAAACCAGGTCGGCATTGTCTTGCCGATAGAAGATAGTAGAAGACTATAGGGAGAACTATTGCCGGGAGACTGGGCGTGACAAGCGAAAACAGACGGGCGAACGCAAGCGGCCTGCCCTCTTCCGCAAGGCCGTTAATCTGGCGAAGCTGGGTTGCCGTTGCAGCCTGTCTGCTTGGCGGCTTGGCGATGCAGGGGCTTTTGGTGGCCGACGAGCGCGTTTATACCCGCGATTTACGAAAGCAGCACGTTTACCGGAGCACGCGGACGGAAGGGCAATGGTTCGACGAGTTGGATATGCCCCGATTTCCGCAGCGTCGGAACCATCGAGCGTTCGAGGCCCGGACGAAGCACTTTGTGCTAGTCTCGCTGTCGCCGTTGGGTCGAGAGCAGGCCGACTGGGCCGCCAGGCAAACAGAGGGCATTTGGGCGGAGGCCTGCCTGTTGGCCGACCAATGGACCGACGTTCATCACAACGCGAAGTTCGGCATGGGCATGGTCGAGGTGTTTGTGATCGGCGCGCCGTGGCACCCGCACATGCAACCCGCCCCGGGGCCGACGAAACTGAACTTCCAGCCCATCATCTACATGCCGCACGCCAACATGCCCGGTCAGTTGGAAAAGCGAAACGCGCAATTGCGCCGCGAGATATTCCTGTCGTTCTTGCGCGTGTCGACGGCCGACAAGGTTCTGCCCGACTGGGTACAGTTGGGAATGGCCCAGTACTTTTCCGGCGAGCCGGCTCCCCAGCACCCGATAGATCGGCTGACGGTGCCGGCGGTGGTGCAGAGGTACGGAACGGGTGTTTGGGCGCGTCGGAGGGTTCAGGACGAGATGTTCCCGTTGGACGAGGACACTCGCCAAGCCATTTTGTGGGTCGACTATCTTCTCAAGGGCAACGACGCGGAGTACGCGCCCGAGCTATTCGCGGCCATGTCGCGGGAGTTCATCGCACGCAAGCAGGATCCCTACAACCCGGGCGAAGGCATCAAGGGCGTGGAACGTTTCGAGCCGCCGGTGCGGTCGCCCCAGCCGCGGTATCCGCTGCACACGCTGCTGAGGAGTCGAGAGATTCAGGCGCCGTTGGGCGATTGGCTGGAGGACCGCGACACGGGCCAGCCGATCATCAGGCCGGCCTCCGAGGAAATTGAAGTGGACGAAAGCCTTCGCGAGATGGCGCTGATCCTGAAATTGATGCGGCGTTTTGGGATGTCGCTTTCCAGTTCGATTCGACCGCGTGTTAACGAATTCGGCGTCGGCAGTTACCAACCCACTTCGGCCGCGGTGCCGTCGAGCGTGGGGCTGACGGAGTTTTACGAACGGTTGGTCAGTCCGCGCCAGGCCAGTTGGGCGACTCTGGATACGGACGGCAGCCTTCTCCTCTCGAGCAACCACGCGCGCTTGGCCGAACTGCTGAGGAACCCGTCGCGCCGGTATCGCACGTTCCGGCGCGAGAAGCACCTTGTGCTGGAGGTGAAGTTCGAGACGGGCGAAGTGTTCGAATCCTGGCTGGAAAAGAACGAAGAGAACCCGAAACGCCCAATCGCGCGGATCGCCAAGACATCGGACGGCAAGTCCAACGTGGCCGTATCGTCGTTCAAGCCGGGTAATAAGTCGGGCGGCAAGTCGCCGTAGGAGGCGCGGCCGGGCGACTACTTGGACTTCGCGGCGGGAACATCGTCGCCAGGCGTCTTGGCTTCCTTGCCATCTTCCGGCTTGTCCTTTTCTTTTGGCTCGTCTTTCGCTTCCTTTTCCGGCTTCCTGGAAGCGGACGGCGCGGCCGGTTCGCCGATGACGGGAACGGCCGGCTTCTTGTTGGCTTCCATTATTTTCCGCTTGGAGTTCTTGCCGAGTACGTCTCTGAGTTCCTTGTCGGCTTCGCGCAAGGTGCGTTTCAGTTGCTCCTTGGCGCTGTTGTTCTCGTCGCTGTCGAAATCGTCGGCCACGTCGTCATCAATGTCCTCGATTGCATCGAGCAGGGAGCGGACGATCGGGGTCTTGGGCTCATCACTATCATCCCGAGAAGGCCCTTGCTTGTTTCCGGCCGCCGGCTCGGGCGTGTCGGCCGACAAGTTTGGAAGCGCTTGCGGATCGCAACCGGAAAACGCGACCACAACACAAACCATTAACATTGCCAAGCGAGTCATCACCAGGATCCCTCCGCTGTTGGAACCACCGAGGCCGTACATCTTCCATACAACCTAATCAGTTCGGGGCCTTGACGCAAGAGAGGAAGGATGGATAAACCAGTGAAAGTAGGCGACGATACAGCCTCGCGATCTACCCCCCATCCCCGGGGTGGCATGGCTATCAAGCTCCCAGGAATCGTTTGATTTTCTTGCTGGGCGCCTCGGTTACTGCCCGCTGTAGTAGATCTTCACGTAGTCTGTTGCATTGAGAGGAATCGAGAAGCTGACCGTGCCGTTCTTGTCTGATTCGAAGCTGATTGTCCCCTGATGTACCGTCTCGACACGGCCGATCGGGCGCTTGAGGCGCAAGCTGAAGTCGACCTTTTCCAGCGGTTTCAGAGTGTAGTTGGCCAGAGGAATGACCACGCCGTTCTCGGCGTGCAGGACGACCGCGTCGACCAGCGGGACGCTGCAGGTGAGCGGCGAGCTAACCTTGGCTGCACGGACGGGATGGAGAATCAGTTCGCGTGCCTCGCTGGAGAATTCCCAGGGATTACGCGAACGCTCGAGGCGGACGTCTCCAATCGCATTTGCTGCTGTCTCCTCACGCGAAAGGTCCAGTGCGGGCGTCGGATTCGAAGACTGGTTAGCCGCCTCTTCCATGGCCTCCTTTTTCGCCAATAACGCACGCCTGGCAACGACGGCCTGCTTGATGTAATCCAGGGCGGGCAGAAAACCGGCGGAGTAGATTATTCCGCCGCCTGCTTTTGCCCGAACGATAGCGGGCGAGCCATCCGAAAAACCGGCCAACGTTTCGGCTCCATCTCTAGGGCTCTGCCGCTGGCGAACGGACAATACCTCAAGTTTGGAATCCCCCGCCGCGACACTGTCCTTGGCCTGCAAGATGTGGACGTAGGCACCGGAATTGAGGAAAGGCTGGAGTTCTTCCAGCGGCCCGCGGCTTGCGGGCAGCAGTGAATCGAACGTGTCGAGTGGCCGGTTGAATTCATCACGACTCGCCGCGCCGGCTGACAGAAAGAGCACGCCACCGGCCCGGACCCATGCGCTAAGTTTTCGTGCCGCATCGCCAGTCAGGTTCGGGCCGGAGAGGTAACAGACTTTGTAGCCCGCCAGACCGCCACGCTCGACTTGGCGTTCCGCCAGGAAATCGACCGGGACCCGTGCGTGAGCGAGCGCCATCCAAGTATGCATGCGGTTGAACCCGTAGGCGTGGTTGCGCTTTGAAGTCCACGCATCAGACGATGACGAATAGAGAATGGCGACCTCGGCAGGTTCCGCGGTTGCTGACAGTAGCAGGTCTTCCGCGGCGCCGATTTCGCGAACGATTTCGGCATTAGCTCGCCAAGTTTCCGGCTTTGAATACCAGGCGTGGCTTTTCCAGGCCGGGCCGCCTTCGTGGCTACCCCAACTGACGCCATAGGAAAAGTTCTTCCAGATCCGAACCCCGCGAGCCGTTTCGCTGGCCGCCTTGAGCTTGATATCCCACGGTTTTCGTCCGGCGTGAGCGATGAGGTAGTGACCGATGATCTGGCCGCGGTCGCGGGCGGCGGCACGCATCAGATCGACGTTATAAGCGCCGCACTGATAGCTCGACGAGCCGTTGGCCCAGTCTTCACTCCAAATCGCGTTCTGATCGTCGCAGTCGAGCAACTCGAAGTAATCGACGCCCTGTCCGTTGAAATTCGCGAAATAGGTCGCGCCGTCACTGAAATTCACCAGGGTCGGCAGCGATCGTCCGTAGGCTTCTTCGACAATCTTCCGCTGCACCGCCATGAAATCGCCGAGTGCGCGCGTCCGAAATCGCTGAGTGAAGTAATGCAGGGCCGGATGGTCGTCGCGCTGGTTTTCAGGTACGGGCTTCACGGCTTCCCAGGTGGATACGAGCAGATCAGCCGGGGTCTTGTCAATACGCTTCAGCCAGGCCCGAAAGGCATCGCGGTAGGCTTCGTCTTTCGCCGCAAAGGTGGACGGCTGACCGCTGGGTTCGTCCATGAGCATGCAGAAGACAATCTCCTGTGCCGACTGGCGGCTATTGCCGAATTCAGTTGCTCGTTCCGCGGCCCGTCGCCTCATCCTCTCGATGTCCGGGCGGCAATACGAACCGTCTTTCATGTACCACACGCCGCCGTGGATATACGCTTTCGTCCTGTTGGCGAATCCGAAGTAGTCGAGTGTCTTCCATTCACGGTCGGCGACAGCCTTGTCCACCGGAGTGCCATATCCGCCGACCGAGGCGCTAACGAAGAACGGGAACCGCTCGGGTTTCTTGCCGATCTTGGGCCAATTGAAGGCGTCCGCGATCCGGCCAGTTGCCTCGGCGAACTCCTTGTCGCGTTTGAGCCGGCTGAGATTCTCTTCGGTCGTCAAGTCGGGCGGCACGACGAGCACCAGACCATTGGGCTCGCTGTCGACATCCATCGTTCGCACGATCGACTTGTCGTTCGCGGCGGTTGCGAATTCCAGCTTCAGCTTCAGCCGCGACGCACGCTGACGGTAGCCGTGTCGTACCGTGACGTTCAGCATCGCCCCACTGTCCTGATAAAGCATGGGCGTGATGTTACACCAGGGCGTTTGCTCGCCGCCGAGCATGAGTTCGCCCTTGCCGGGCCTCAAGCCGGGATTGGCACCGGCTTTTGAGAGGTGGAAGTGCTGATACCAGGGCCAACGATAATGGTCCGCAAAGACGTGGATATAGACGGGCGTGTCATAGATGTCCGCCAGCGTGACACGCAGGTAAGTCCGTGGTCCGTAGGGCACATGGCTAGGAACGAGCGTCTTATCGATGGTCAATAGAACGCAGTCGATGTGTCGGACGTATCCCGAACAGTTCCGCTGTTTGACTTTTCTCAACTCCAGAGCAAGCGTCGTCGCCGGCAGTTCCGCGTCGAAGTAGTCCCATGCGTACTCCCAACTCCTCGTCTCCGGCACGCCGTGCGTGTCAAAATCCTTGGCCGCAACCTCCACCGTGCCATTGATGACCGCCAGCCGAAATGCCCCGCGCCAGGTCTGGTGGTGCAGGTATCGAACCCAAACACGGTAGCTCCCCGGCTTGCCGACGGTGATCTCCTTCCGGGCAACTCCGCGGATGTCGCCGGCCGAGCCGTGCAACGTCCGCAGGCGCGAGGCCGATCGAGTCTGTGCGTTTTCGGCGACCCGCCATCCATCGGTAGGCGACGAGAAGCTTTCCGCCTCGATGAAGACCGATTCTGCCGCAACCACGCGAGCAGCCAAGGTGAAAATGATTGCCAGGAAATAGTGCTTCATGGCTGGCTCTCAATTCTGATTGTTATTGATCTTTGCATGGGACGGCAGGGCCGCCAACCCCTTTTTAAGTAACGCATTGCGGCCAATCGACCGGAAAACTTTGTCAAAAACTTAACGATCTTTGAGGTTAGTAGTATAGGGAAATTGCCCGTTGCCCGGTATAGATGCCCGAGGATTGACTCGAGGCTCGCTGGAAGCCACACGGGCCGTGTTTCATCGAATGGTTGTAGAGGCTGCCCGCTCCGAGTACACTTTTGCTCGGATATGGACCGCGACCTTGCCCACCATCAGCGCGACCCTTCCAACGGGCGCAGGAACGGGTTTGCGGAACCTCAATGGATCGGTGACACGTTGGTAGCTGAATTCGCAAGAATTCAGACGGATTTACGCTCAGGGGCTGAATTCTTGCGAATCCAGCTACAAACGTGTTCCTGCGCCCCCTTCCAACCCGTGCGCACCGACCGCGAACCACGATGAGCAACCAGAAACCGTCAACGGATCAGCACGACCGCCTAATGCGGCTACTCGCGGTATTTGAACTGCCTCGCGCGGAACTCGATCGCATGGTGGAACTCATGCAGTTGTTGGCCGACTTGTCAGCGCCCCCTGATCCGGGCTGCCATTTCCCGCGTTACGCCGCGTTGCGGGAGGCGCTTCGCCGGGCCATGGCGGGCGACGACGCGGATGTCGTGGAAGAGGCGTTTCTCGAACTCTACGCTCACCTGCACATGCACGAGTCGCCTTACACGAAGGAGGAGCGCGCCCGAATGGACGAAACGGGCGGCTACTGGTCGCACGCCGGTGGCATTGCCCCCCTAATCAAAGCCGCTCCCCACATCCGATCCGACACGGTCAGCGCCGATTACGGCGCCGGGAACGGTCTGCAAGGGCTACTGCTGCAGAAGCTCTATCCGCACCGCAAGACGATCCAGATCGAGATAAGTTCCGAGGCGGTCGCCATCGGTCGCCGGCTCGAGCGCTGGCTGGACGTTGCCGAGCACTCGGTCGAGTGGATCATCGGCGACGTCCTGGATCATCCGCCGCTCGGCGTCGATTTCATCTATCTCTACCGTCCCGTCCGCCCCGTTGGCGAAGGAATCCGATTCTACCAGACCCTTGCCGACACGGTTTCCCAATCGCCGACGGAAGTTACCATTTTCTCGATTGCCGATTGCCTGAAGGATTTCCTGCCGCCCGACTTCGAGCGATTCTATTTCGACGGCCATTTGAGTTGCTTTCGCGGCCCGGGGAAGAACGGCAGTCCGTGAGCCCCACGCGGGGCGAAGGAAAGGTTGAAGCAAAAGATTGAAGGGGTCGGGAATCTGGAATCGACGCGTTCAGCCGAAATTGAAGACTACCGACCCCCGTACCGGTCCGATCGTGGATGGAGAATACGATAACATCACATTTGGCAACGAGTTAATGACCCCTGCATAGGGCGGCCCCGCCGCCCTATGGTAGAGTCGAGATCGCTGTAGGATTGAAATCGCTATCAGTACAGTTACGACAAATCAGGTTCATCCGGTTGAAGCGTAGTTTTCCGTAAGTTGTTGCTAGCAGCAAGTTTCCTGGCGCTGCCGGTAACGCCAGTGCGTTTGGCTATGGCAACTATGCGTTTTCAGAACAAAGGGGGAT
>CAZDHN010000308.1:0-7691 GCA_964505115.1 uncultured Planctomycetaceae bacterium | reverse complement strand
ACGACAGAACTTACGACCTCTCGTGACGATGTTGGTGAGAAATACGGGCTAGTTGAGGTGGCTGCGCAGATAGCGAGCCCGTTCGATGTTGCGATCGTCGGCGTCGAGTTCGCTGCCGGTGAGCTTTTGCAGGTGGGCGGGCTGGGTCTGGATGAACATCTCGTTGACGGCGGGAATCTCCAGCCCTTCGATCAACCCCAGGTTCACGCCCATCCGCACGCTGGAGAGCAGGTGCATGGTCTCTTCGGAGCTGATTGTCTGTGCGGTGCGTAGAATCCCGTAAGCGCGGCTGATTCGGTCGTGAAGGTTCTCGTGGCTCTCCTTAATGAGGAATTCCCGCGCTTGGCGCTCGTAGTCGATGATTACCGGCACGATGTCGCCAACCTGCTTGATCAGTTCCGTCTCGCTTCGGCCCAGTGTAATCTGGTTGCTGATCTGGTAGAAGTCGCCCATCGCCTGGGAGCCTTCACCGTAGAGGCCGCGGACCGCCAGGTTGATTTTTTGCAGGCTGCGGAAGACCTTTTCGATCTGCTGGGTAAGCACCAGGGCGGGCAGGTGTAGCATTACGCTAACGCGCATTCCGGTGCCGACGTTGGTGGGGCAGGCGGTCAGATACCCCAGTTTATCGTGAAAGGCGTAGGTGATTCTATTTTCCACCAGATCGTCGATCCGGTCGATTCGCTGCCAGACGTTCTCCAAGTCCAGCCCGCTTTGCATGACCTGGATACGCAGGTGGTCCTCTTCGTTGATCATCAGGCTGAAGCGTTCGTCATGGTCGATGGCCACGGATCGGGTGCCGTGGCTTTCGGCATGTTCGCGGCTGATGAGGTGTCGTTCGACGAGGAACTGGCGGTCGATTCCGGCAAGCTCTTCGACGTCCAGGTAGAGCAGTTTCTGGTCTTCTTCGATGCCCAGCACGCACTCTTTTAGCACCGCTTCGATCTCGTTGCGGTCGCCTTCCGACGCTCGGCCGACAAACGGATAGGCGGCCAGATTCCGCGCCAGCCGGATGCGGCTGCTGATCACGATATCTGATTCCGGGCCCGAGCCCTGCAACCATTCACCGCGGTTCCGTGTTAGATCGTTAAGTTCCACTGCTGCACCCGACCAATTCCTTATCAACCACCAACCACCAACTACTATCAACTACCCACTACCCACTACCCACTATCCACTATCCACTATCCACTATCCACTATCCACTATCCACTACTCACCTTCTTCGACGCGGCGGATTTCGTCACGCAGTTCCGAGGCCCGCTCGTACCGTTCCTCTTCGATCGCCTGCTTCATTTCCCGCCGCAGTTTGATCAATTGCGTACGGCTTTCGCTTCCGGCGGCACAGCGTTTTGGGGTTTTTCCCACGTGCTCCGTGTCGCCGTGGATATTCAACATCAAGGGGCCAAGCTGCTCGGCGAAGCAGACGTAATCGTGTGGGCACCCCAACCGTCCCTGGGAGCGGAAGTCGTAGAAGGTCATGCCGCAGACCGGGCAGGATTGCTGATCGAGCTCGGCCAATTCGCCGGCGGTTTGGCCAACGGCCATCTGCTGGGCAACCTGTTGCGCCAACACCGCCGCCATGCTCGTTGCGCTAACCGGCTCGCTACCCGACTGAGTCAGATATTCCCTGGCGTGGTCTTCGCAAAGATGCAATTCGTGCGCCTTACCGCCCGTCAGTTCGGTAATATGGAACGTGGCCGGCTTGTCGCATTGCTGGCACTTCATGGGAGCCCCAAAGCTATGAGATACCGATTGTACGAACGAAATTTACTCGACCCGATCAAAAACGGAGTTATTAGTTATTAGTTATCAGTAATCAGTTGTCAGAGATTGGAAACAACCGACTACTGATAACTGATAACTACCTACTACCCCCCATTCTGGAATTGCGTCTGGCACTGCAACTCCATTGGGATTCTAACACCGCCCCCCCTCGTGTCAACCCGTAGTGAGCCGGCCTTGGTTGCCGACCCCGGCACGGGCTGTTAAGCTAGGATTTTTGGGCCGTTACGTGCATCGGTAAGAGGCGAGGCCTAAGGCGACCGGCTGGAAGTAATTTACCCGTAGCTGGATTCGCAAGAATTCAGCAGTGATGCGAAGAACCGAATTCTTGCGAATCCGGCTACGAAATCGGCTGGTAAGCTCTTTTCCGCCGGTCGCCTAACAGCAGTCTACCAGCGAAACTCGTGCTCGTCATTGGCGCATTTGCCGCATTACTATTTGCCTGTGGCGCAAGCCAGATTATGTAGTTTTTTCGCGGGAAGCCGCCTTGAACACTTTTCGCGATGGAAATGAGTCGGCCGGATAGGACCAGAATGAGCAAAGATCGAACCAGACACTATCCCGACCTCGAAACCTTCGCCAAATTGGCCACCAAGGCCGACCTGGTGCCCGTCTACCGGCGGCTCCTCAGCGATTCGCTCACGCCCGTCTCCGCGTTCCATAAAATCGACTCCGGCCGCTGTGCCTGCCTGTTCGAGAGCGTAGTGGGCGGCGAGAAGGTCGGTAGATACAGCTTCCTGGCCACCGATCCGTTCCTCGAAATCGAGGCCTACGGCAACCGGGTTACGGTAAATTCGACCTCGGGTTTGGCTGCTTCAGGGTCCGCCAAGTTGGACACGCAGGAGTTCGAGTGCGACAATCCGCTGGACGAGCTGCGCCGCCGGGTGGAGGCGGTCCGAGCGGTTACGCTGGACGATCTACCCCCGTTTTGCAGCGGGGCGGTTGGATATGCCGGCTACGACATCGTCCGCTACTCCGAAAACCTACCCAACGCGCCCGAGGACGACCGCCACGTACCCGACCTGGCCTTCGCCTTCTACGACCATATCGTGGTCTTCGACAACGTGGCCAAGACGATGGTCGTCGTGGCCATGGCACGTCCGGAAGGACCGGATTCCGACCTGGACGAGGTCTACGAGGACGCCTGCCGTCGCGTCGATAAGCTGGTCGAGCAATTGGCCACGGGCCCTTGCAGCCTGCAGCCGGTCGACATCCGCGTCGGCGGCGAGGTCTCCGTCGACTATAAGTCGAACTTCACCCGGGCCGATTTCGAGGAAGCGGTCAAGAAGTGCGTGCAATACATCCGCGCCGGCGATATCTTCCAGGTGGTTATCTCCCAGCGGCTGGAAGTGCCTCTGAAAGCCCACCCCTTCGAGATTTATCGCAGCCTGCGCGTGGTCAACCCCAGCCCGTTCATGTTCTACGTCCGCACGCCCAGCGTAACACTGGTTGGCAGCTCGCCCGAGGTTATGGTCCGCGTGGTCGACGGCCTGATCACCGTCCGGCCGCTGGCCGGCACGCGCCCACGCGGCAAGACCGAGGAGGAAGATCGACAGTTGGGCGAAGAACTGCTGGCCGACCCCAAGGAGCGCGCCGAGCACGTGATGCTGGTCGATTTGGGGCGCAACGACGTGGGTCGGGTGGCCCAATATCGCACGGTCAAGCTTAGCGACGTGATGACCATCGAGCGCTACAGCCACGTCATGCACATCACCTCCAACGTTACCGGGCAGCTTAAGCCCGACGCTACCGCCTTCGACGCCCTGGAGGCCTGCCTGCCCGCCGGAACCGTTTCGGGCGCGCCGAAGGTTAGGGCGATGGAGATTATCGACGAGCTGGAGCCGCACCGTCGCGGTCCGTACGCCGGCGCGGTCGGCTACGTCGACTTCAACGGCAACATGGACACCTGCATCGCCCTGCGAACCATCGTCGTCCAGGGCGACAAGGCCTACGTCCAGGCCGGCGCCGGCATCGTCGCCGACAGTAACCCAACCAACGAATGGAACGAAACCCTCAACAAAGCCCGCGGCCTGCTGGAGGCCATTGAACTGGCCGAACAATAGGTCGGAAGTCGGAGGTCGGAGGTCGGAAGTCGGAACCAAGTATTCTATTGGGGGGATGATTAGATGCGTATGGATGGGTTGCGCGATCGAACGAAGCAGTTTGCGCTGCGGATCGTGCGGTTGGTTTTGGCTATGCCCAAGGAGACCGCCACATATGTATTGGGAAAGCAGTATCATTCCCCGGGAAAGGCTGGAACCCCTCCACGGCGAGGCCGAAGAATTGCTCAAGATCGTCGTCACTTCCATCAAAACAAAACGCCATAACATGAAAACCTCCAAATAACACATCCAATTTACCCGTTCCGACTTCCGACTTCCGACCTCCGATTTATAGAAGGGTACACATGCAAATCGATTCAATTGAAGTGCTTCAGGTTGCCTTGCCGTTGCGCGGGTCGATGCCGACCCCGGGTGGAGAGGTTGATAAGCTGCAAACCGTGCTGGTGAAGATGACCAGCGGTGAATTGTCCGGCTGGGGCGAGGCAAGCCCGGGCAACGGGCCTTGGATGGGCGACGAGTGGGCGGCCGGGGTGCTCAACTGCGTCGGCCAGTGGATGGGGCCCCAGCTCGTCGGCAAGATGGTCGACTCGGGCGACCACGTTCAGGAGCGTTTGGCCCAATTCCGTGGCAACCGCTTCGCCAAAGCAGCGATCGACTCCGCCTGGTGGGATCTGCATGCAAGAATGGAAGAGAAACCGCTGCACCAAGTGCTGGGCGGCGAGCGGGAAAAGATCGAAATCGGGCTGGGCTTCGACCAGATGGACTCGATCGACGAGTTTCTCGGGTCGATCGGGCGGGCGGTCGAGGCCGGCTTCTCGCGGATCGAGTTGAAGTTTCGGCCCGGCTGGGACGTCGAGATGGTCAACGCGGTTCGGGCGGAGTTTCCCGTCGAGACAATGCACATCGACGTGGAAGGCGCCTTGCACCTGGGGCACATGGAGATGCTCTACCGGCTGGAGGATTTCGCCCTGGATATGATCGAGCAGCCCTTGCCGGCCGACGATCTGGTTGGGCACGCCATGGTCCAGGAGGGGCTCAAAACGCCGATCTGCCTGGACGAGTCGATCACCACGCTTGCCCAGGCCGAAATGGCGTTGGAGTTGAAGAGCTGCCGGTTCATCAACATCAAGCCGGATAGAGTCGGCGGACTGACGCCGGCCAAAGCGATTCACGACGCCGCCGCCGCGGAGTCGGTTCCCTGCTGGGTGGGCGCGATGCCACAAAGCGCGATCGGCACGCGGATCGGCATGGCTTTGGCCTCCAAGCCGAACTTCACCTACCCGGCCGATTTCTTTCCCGCCCAAGACCTGCTGGCCGACGACCTGGCCGACCCACCGCCGGCCGAATGCGACGAGGCCGACGCCAAGCAGAAGGTGACGCTCTGGTCCGAGCCGGGCATCGGGGTCGTTCCCGATCCGGCCAAGCTCGACAAGTACTGCATCGACCGCATGGAGGTCGTTGTATAAAGCCGCGACCGTTGGTCGCGCTGGAAGTCCTGGAAAACCGCGTACCTATTCGTCCCGCGCGCGACCAACGGTCGCGGCTTTATGGGATGCGTGTTCGCGATATCGCGGTAAGGGCGTTTCTAACAAGGTAAGGGCGTTTCTAACAAGGGAAGAGCTGAAATGATTTGCGTGATTGCCACGATCGAGTTGGCCGAGGGGCGTCGGGCGGATTTTCTGGCCGCTTTCGCCCAAATTGTGCCAAAGGTGCTCGATGAATCCGGCTGCCTGGAATACGGGCCGATGGTCGATCTTCAGACGAACATTCCGGCCCAGTCGGCGGTTCGCGAGAATGTGGTGGCCGTCGTGGAGAAGTGGTCGGACCTCGACGCCTTGGAAGCGCACCTGATGGCCCCGCACATGCTCGAATACCGCAAGAGGGTCAAGGAGATGGTGCTCGGCACCTCGCTCCAAGTTCTTCAGCCCGCCGAATAACGGCGATGATGAAACACAGGGCGTCGGGGCCGCCAGCCAAACCGGTGCTACCGCACCCAGGCAAGAACTCGCTCCCGTTGGTCGCTGAACTCTGTCAAAAACTTGACTATCTTTGAGGTTAGTATTGCAGAGAGTCTCACGCCAAGGGGCCAAGACGCAGATAAGTGGGACAAGGTTTGGGTTTGGCGCGGAACTTGTCGCCAGTGCCGCGATATGCGGTTGATTCCAATTCCCATCCTACCACGAAGTGGAACGCTCATCGCGCCGGATGCCGATGAAGGCATGACTTTTCTCTTTTCCTTTCTTTCCTTTGCGTCTTGGCCTCTTTGCGTCTTTGCGTGATCTTCCTCTCCGTCTCGGACTCACACCCTTCCCATCGGGTTCCGCGTCTTCGTGGTGAAAGACTCGGGCAAGAACGCCCGTGCCGCCGCTACAATTGGCCTGAACAGCCAGGCTCATACCGCTATTGGGTGGTTTCTGTCGCTATTTCTGCCGTCCACGGGGGGGCAAGAGTCGTATTGGTAAGCTACTTTTCTGAAACGCAAGGTGTTTCCGCCAGGAGTGGCCGCGAGGGGCGTCTGCCGCTTTGATTGATGCGTGAGGGGTATCGCTTACCGACGTTCGACAGGCCACGGCCAGGAGCGGCATCAAAATGCTTCGCGTTCCGGTCCACAAGATCGAGCCGGGGATGATTCTTGCGCGACCGATCCCCTCTCCACAAAATCCGGGGCGACTCCTCCTGCAAAGGAACTACGAGATTCCCATGGATCTGGTTCCCCGGCTAAAGCAGTTGGGGATTCTCGAGGTTTGGGTTCGCCACCGCGATCTGGAGTTCCTCGAAGACATCATCGACGAGGGGCTGGGCGAGCGGCAGCGCGAACTGTACACGAACGTGCGGCAGAACTTCGAGGCAATCATGCGCGACTGCACGGTCGAGCTCGATCTGCCCCACTTCCAGAGTTCCATCAGCAACTTGTTCAGCTTCCTGAAAGGCAGCTCCAACAGCAACATTCTTCTGCAGAAACTCGACGCCTTCGACAACTACGTAATGTCGCACTCCACGAATACCTGCTACCTGGCGTTGCTGGTGGGAATGAGGCTGGAAGAGTACTTGATCAATCAGCGGCGGCACAAGGCAGCACGAGAGGCCAAGGACCTGAACCTCCTGGGATTGGGTTGCCTGTTGCACGATGTCGGCAAGACCCGGATTCCCAAGGAAATACTCAATAAGCCGTCAAGGTTCAACAGCCGCGAGTTGGCCGAGATGCAGCGGCATCCGCTCTACGGTTACGAGATGGTCAAAGGCAGTATCCCGGCCGGCGCGGCGCAGGTGGTGTTGAATCATCACCAGCGCTTCGACGGTACCGGCTACCCGGCCCGAACCGATTACCAGACGGGCGAGGAACTGCCGCCGTTGGCCGGCAAGCAGATTCACATCTTCTCTCGCATCGCCATTGTGGCCGACGTCTATGATGCGGCCACCAGCAAGCGATGTTATTCGGAGGCCAAGCTTCCAGTTCAGGCGTTGCACGAAATGCGCACCTGGTGCAAGGGTTTCTTTGACCCGGTGGTCGAGGCCGCCTTTTACCGGACCGTCCCCGCCTTCCCCATCGGGCAAATCGTTAAGCTCTCCAACGGCATCGAGGCGGTTGTGGTCGACTTCAACCCGGACCGTCCGGTCCGGCCGAAGGTGCAGTGCCTCAAGTTCCCAAACGGCAAGCGGATCGATCATCCCGCGCTGGAGGAAATCGACCTGGGGCTCTACAGCGAGGTGGAAATCGCCTCGGTCGACGGTGTCGACGTCACTCCGTTCCTGGCCACGCAAGAGGTCGACGAGACCTCGGAGATGATGGTCTGAGCGGGCGCAAATCGCGGTTTGCGCGCTTTGGAGGAGCGGGAAGATGATCGA
>CAZDHN010000307.1:0-7696 GCA_964505115.1 uncultured Planctomycetaceae bacterium | reverse complement strand
AGGGCGGCAGGGCCGCCAACCAAACCGGTGCTACCGCACCCAGGCAAGAACCCGGCCGCCACTAATCGCTGAACTCTGTTAAAAACTCAACGATCTTTGACGTTTATTGATCTTTGCATGGTCAATGCGCGGATCAAGGGGGCTGCGCCGGGAAACCGGGCTTCGCCCTCGGTCATTGGCTATGCAAGGGGCAATAGTAGTATAGAGTAGAAGATTTTCACACTCCCGATGGTTGTTTCTCATGCTTCCCCCGTGTTGTCATGGGAGAATGCCCGGCTCGCCCGAAACTGAAACACCGGGCAAGACGCAAACCGTCCCAAGAGGATTTGGAGTAGAGATCGATGGCAAAAAAGCCTTCCGCGAAGAAATCAGACGCGAAAGATGAGAATCCACCCGCCGATAAGGCAGCCAAAGAAGGAGCGGCGGGCAAGGAGGATGTCCAGCCGGTAAAGGGCGCCAAGGCGACCGGTGTTCGCGAGGAGTTGATCGAGGCCGAGCAGGTGGGCTCGTTCAATCTGTGGATGCGAGAGGCGATGCGGCAGACGCCCAGTTGGCTCATCAGCATGGTCTTCCACATGATCATCCTGCTGATTCTAGCCATGCTCTCGACTCCCGAGGGCTTGTCCCGCGACCTGCGCGAACTGGTGATGGGGCCCGAGAGCGAGATGGACGACCTCGAGGAGTTGGAGGAAGAGGAGCTTCAAGACCTGGATCTGGAAGTGACCACGGTCCCGGTCGAGAGCGAGGTTGTGCCCGAGGACCCTCAAGTCACGCCGGTCGACGACATGGAATCGGCCGCCATTGCGGTCGAGCTAAGCGAGTTCGGGCTGGAGCACGCCCCGAAGAACGATCTGCTGGCCTCGGTTGGCGCGTATACGGGCACCGGTCTGTCGGGCCGCGGCAAGGGCAAGTCCAGCCTGGTTGGCAAGTATGGCGGCAGCGCGGGCAGCGAGAAGGCGGTTGCCATGGCCCTGAAATGGCTGGCCAGCCATCAGTTTGCCGACGGCGGCTGGAGCTTCGCGCATCAGATGTCGCCCCAATGCAAAGGCCAGTGCCGCAACCCGGGCTCGCTGGCCAAGGCCCGAATCGGAGCCACCGCCATGGCCGTCTTGCCGTTTTTGGGCGCCGGGCAGACGCACAAGACGGGCAAGTACAAGCAGACGGTTAAGGGCGGGTTGTACTTCCTGGTCAACCACATGAAGGTCAGCCCCAAGGGTGGCTCGCTGTTCGAGGCCGGCGGAAGCATGTACTCGCACGGTCTGGCCTCGATTACATTGTGCGAAGCCTACGCGATGACGCACGACAAGGGCCTCTACAACCCGGCCCAGCAGGCGATCAACTTCATCTGCTACGCTCAGGACCCGGTCGGTGGCGGCTGGCGCTACCAGCCGCGATCACCGGGCGACACCTCGGTGGTCGGTTGGCAGATCATGGCGCTGAAGAGCGGCCACATGGCCTATCTACGCGTTCCGCCGCTGGTCGTCAAGAAGGCGTTTGCCTTTCTGGATCACGTACAGCAGAACAGCGGCGCCAACTACGGCTACACGGATCCCGGCGCCGGTCAGGCGACCACGGCGATCGGGCTTCTCTGCCGGATGTACCTTGGATGGAAGAAGGAGAATCCCGCGCTGATCCGCGGCGCCGACCAGATCAGCAAATGGGGCCCTTCCAAGAGCAATATGTACTACAACTACTACGCCACCCAGGTGATGCGGCACTTGGAAGGCGATATGTGGAGGAAGTGGAACGGCGTAATGCGCGACCAGTTGGTCAATTCGCAGGCCACCAAGGGCCACGAGGCGGGCAGTTGGGCTCCCAAGGGCCGCGGCCACACCTCCGACCGAGGCGGACGTCTCTACTGTACGTCCATGTCGACCATGGTTCTGGAAGTCTACTACCGTCACCTACCCATCTACCGCAAGCAAAGCACCGAAGAAGACTTCCCGCTGGATTAGCGCCCCTCCCGCTTCACGCGGCCAGATCGATCGGACCGCTCGGGCATTTCAGGTCGAACAGGCCAAACAGTTCTTCGCCGGAAAGGCCCAATTTCCGGTGGGCTTGGGTGCCGGAAAAGATCGTCTCGAACAGCTCCCGTTTCTCTTGTAGGATTCGGTCGATACGTTCCTCGATCGTTTCGAGCATCAGGAATCTGGTCACGGTAACAGGGCCGGTAACCCCGATACGGTGCGCCCGATTGATCGCCTGATCCTCGACGGCCGGGTTCCACCAGCGGTCGAAGAGGAAGACGTAATCGACAAACTGCAAATTCAGTCCCACTCCGCCCGCCCCGTAGCTGATCAGCAGAACGTGACGGTTCGGGTCCTCGCGGAACTGGCTGATGACCGCGTCGCGGCGGCGCGGCGGGATCTTGCCGTGATACTCCAGCGGCCCGAAATCCGCCAGGCTCCGCTTGAGTTGCTTCAGCGTCTGGACCCATTGGCTGAAGACGATCGCCTTGCGGCCGCTTCGGGCAAGCTCTTCCATGTCGGCCACGAGGCGTTCCTGCTTGGAGCTTGCCCCGGTTGCCGGGTCGAAGTTGCATATCTGCTTGAGCCGGAGCACCAACTCGAAGACGTGCTGGATCGTGGCCGACCGGTCCATTTCGGCAAGCCGAAGCACGCCGTCCTTCTCGGCAAGCCGATAAGTCTCGCGTTGCTCGGGCGTCAGGTCCAAGTCGGCGTCGCGGAACATTTTGGGTGGCAAGTCGGTTAGCACTTGGTCTTTGGTCCGGCGCAGAACGTAATCGCTAACCGCGCGGCCCATGCGGCGCGGCTTCATTTCGGATGAGAGAAAACCGGGAGAAAGAAACTCGAATATCCCGACCAGATCCTCCGCGCTGTTCTCCACCGGAGTGCCGGTCAGTGCCCAATTGCGACTTCGTCCGATCGCCCGGGCTGCCCGGCTGGTGGCACTTAAGCGGTTCTTGATTCGCTGCGATTCATCCAACACGACCAGATCGAACTGTAACGGCTTCTCCCAGCGACCGGCGCCCTCGAACAAGCCGCGATCGCGGTTTAATAGTTCGTAGTTGGCTATTCTTACCGGCACTTCGGGTACTTGCCACTGCCAGCAGCGCTTGGCCTGATCGCCCTCGATCACAAGCAGGGGTATCTCCGGCGCCCAGAGTTCGAACTCGCGCTGCCAGTTCGTCACGAGCGGCTTGGGGCAAATCAGCAGCACGCGGCGCAATTCGCCGGAACGCAATAGCAGCCGGATGGCCGTTATCGCCTGCATCGTCTTGCCTAGCCCCATCTCGTCGGCCAGAACGGCCGAATGGCGAGGGTATAGAAAGGCAATCCCCTCCAACTGAAATGGAAACGGTTGGAAGGGGAACTCCAGCGACCGCTGAGCCAAGAGGACTTCCAGCGAAGGTTGCAGCAAACACTCCAAGCGGTCCTCCAGCTTGATGATGTCGCGGGGCGGCCTGATCCGCGTCGAACCGATAAGCTCGGCGGCCGCCGGACGGCAACCGGGCGCTTTCGTTCGGCCCGCCTCCGCTGGCTCATCCGCACCGTCGGCCGACGGCTCGAAAGCGAAACTCCGCACTCGAACCGACTGGCGTTGGATCGGCACGGTTATGGCAACAGGCCGGGTGACGGGTATCGGAATGCTCTCAGTCTCGACGGGCGCCGCCCCGGCCAGTTCCGCGTTTAAGCCCGTGGCCAGCGGCAACGCCTCAAGCGACAACTCGACGCTCGACACCTCGGGCTCCTCGGGTGGGCGCCAACTGAAGCCGCTTCCTGGCCCCGTGGCGTCAAAGGGCCGAACCAGAAGCCTTTTTTTGCACGTTGCACGGTCGAGCATTGCGGTTTTGTCTTAGAACTCGTAAAGGAATTGATTCCCGCATTCGACGCTGGCACGGCTACTGTCACCGAGACATGTCATCCGTACTTGGCGTTTCACCCACGAAACTCACCACGGAGGACACGGTGCAGCGGAGCAGCGACCAAAGAAGCTAATAGACAGGATTAACAAGATTGACAGGATGAATTATCGAGCGTGGTTCTTAGGTTCCGCATCAGAATAACTTGACCAAGTTCTCGACAGTGCCGAGACAACAGGGGAAAACAATTGACTTGTTGGGACGCAATTCCTCATCTTGTCAATCCTGTTAATCCTGTCTATTGGCTTCCTTTGGTTACGTCAACTACATTCAAGCTCCGTGCCCTCCGTGGCGGGCTTCGTCGATGGCCTCGCGAATGCGGCCGAACGGTTCCATCAGGTCGAGCGAATCGGACATGCCGTCCAACCGCTTGGATATCAACTCGCGATCAGCCGCACTGGAAACCGGCACCGCCAATCGATTTGAACCCAGTCGGAATTCCGTCACGCGCGGCCCGGCCGAGTGGGCAGCGTCGAGCCGCCAGGTCTTATCCGACGGCCGTTCGTAGGCTTCGGATCGGTCCTCGGGTTCGGCTTCGTCCGGATTAGCGTCTCGGGTCAGCACCAGAGCGACGGGCACATTAATGAGACCTCGCATCGCCAGAACCGGCAGGCAATCGGTGCAGACGACCAGCGGCTCGTTTGCCGCCTTGTCGAGAAGGGCCAAGCCAATCTGCTCGCCAAACAGATAATCCTGGAGTGTCGGTCCAAACAGAATCTCCTGCGCCCTATTCGGCTTCAACGGCGCGGTGCAGTGAAACTCCAAGGGGCGACCCGCCATGTTCAACACCAAGTATCCCCCAAACAGTCCGTGCTCCTCGTGTTCAACCACGGTCAAGAATCCCAAGGCAGCCTTCATCGTAGCTTTATCCGATCGCATTCAGATTGCCCAGTCCATTCAGATTCGCGAACTTACCTATGAGGCCTAGATCTCAGATTATTCCGACAGAGAGCCTGGAGGTGGATCGGGCGAGAGTGCGTGGATACTTTATTGATCTTTGCCTCGGCTTCCGTTTAGCCGGTATTTCATGTCCTGAACGGTTTTCCGTGATTGGGCTTGGATGGCGAACGGGAGGGGGGGAATCGAACCCGTTCGGGGTGATTCGACAATAGCCGCCAGCGGAAGCTGGCGGTTGCCCGGCCCGGCAGTTTCCGCCCGACGACGCGACAGAGCCGCAAAGCAACCGCCAGCTTCTGCTGGCGGCTATTGCAGTTCAGGTGGCAATACGGTCCCGGCCGGTCGAATCCGACGCCACATGCCCCCGAAAGCCCCCCTGATTGCCAAACTCCCAACCGGATCGCCCAAAACGGACGCCATATCGACAAGAACTTGCAAACAGACACTCGACTTGCAGGTAGCATCCAGATTATACTGGAACATTGAAAGGGAAACTTGCCATGAACCAAGAGCGACAACCGCGGCCGATGTACAGTCAGATTGACGTCTCGCATGAGTCGGCCGTTTCGCAACCGGCGGGAGCCGGCAATACCGGCGCCCAGCAGGTGCAATTGCTGCGAGAGATGCTCGCCGCACAAGACCGCCAAAACGAACTTCTCGAGGAATTGGTCGGCCAGCTTGGCGCGTCGCAGCGTCAACGGGCGAACGAACTTGGTCAATGGAAACAGGCCAACCCGATGCTGGCAAACAGTTGCCGAAGGGCGGCCGAGTCGCTCGGCCAGGTTCAGACCGAATTCCTCGCCAGTTTGACCGAGGAGATCGGCGAGAACTTCGATGCCTTGCTGGACGGCGAGTTCATGCTCAACGAGTTTGTCGATCGCTACGGACCGCGGCTTGCTCACCTCAACGGGGTTCTGCAAGTGCTGACGCAACTCAGCAATAACCCCAGTCCGGCAAACACACCGAACGCACCCTGACGAAGGGGCGCCGGTCGGATAAATCGTCGAGCCGATACCGTTTTCGCTGTCTACCCGGCCATCTTCGAGCGCGTGATGTCATCTTCTCCTTGCCGAGGCGTCCCGACCGTGACCTTGGCGGTTGCCTTGGGACTCATGCTATGCGTCGGCTGCCGGCAAAACGCCGAATCACCCAAAGCTCCCACCAGCGAGCAACGGCAAGAAGCCGAAACATCAAAAGGTCCCACCAGCGAGCAACGGCAAGAAGCCAATCGCGATTCGGCCCCGCAACCGGCCGTTGATTCCCGCGATCCGGACGATACCTGGCCGTTGTTTCGCGGCGACCGCCAATCCAGCGGCGTTGCCCGATCGGCCTTGCCAGAAAAGCTGGAACTCCTCTGGACCTTCTCGACCAGCGAGGGTGGGTTCGAGTCGACCGCCGCCATCGCCCGGGGCATGGCCTTTGTCGGCTGCCTGGACGGAAACCTCTACGCGCTGGACCTGGCCAGCGGCGAGAAGCGCTGGCAGTTTGCCACCGAACTGGGATTTCTCGCCCCGGCCGCCGTCGGCGACGGCCACGTCTTTATCGGCGATAGCGATGGCCGCTTCTATTGTCTCGATGCCGAACAGGGAAAAGAGAAGTGGCGATTCGAAAGCGACGGAGAGATTAACTCCGGTGCGAACTTCCACCGGGAGAACGTGCTGTTCGGCTCGCAAGACGGCGTTCTGTACTGCCTCAACCGCAAGTCGGGCAAGTTGGTTTGGAAGTATGAAAGCGAGGACCAAATCCGCTGCTTCCCAACCGTCGCGGGCGACCGGGGCTTCGTGGCCGGCTGCGACGGGCGGCTGCACGTCGTCGACCTGTCCAACGGCAAAGAGGTCGGCGGCGTCGATCTGGAAGCGCCCACCGGCTCCACGCCCGCCGTCTTGGGTGAACTGGCCCTGGTCGGCACCGAAGGAAACGTCTTCTTCGCCGTCAATTGGAAGCAGGCTAACGTAGTCTGGCAATATGAAAACCCCAAACGGGCGTTCCCCTTCAGATCTTCGGCCGCCGTAACTGATCGGATCGTGGTGGTCGGCGGCCGAGACAAGCTGGTTCATGCCTTCAAGACGCAAACCGGCCAGCCGCTCTGGGAGTTCAGCACGAAAGGCCGGGTCGATAGCTCGCCGGTCATCGTCGGCGGGCGTGTGTTCGTCGGTTCGGCCGACGGGCGGTTGTATGAAATCGACTCGACCAGCGGAAAGGAACTCTGGAAATTCGAGGCCGGCGGCTCCATATTGGCCTCGCCCGCCGTGGCCGCCGGACGTTTGGTCATCGGTACCGACGACGGCAATTTGTACTGTTTTGGGAAACGGTGAGAAATGCAGAAGCCACTTGTCTTCATGATGGGCATCTCGCCCGCCTTCCTGCCGACCGATCGCCGCTACACCCAGAACCACATGTGGGCCACGCCGACGGAGAGCGGCTACCGGTTCGGCCTATCGGCGTATGCGGTCAGGCTCTTGGGCGACATGCACCATCTGAAGTGGTCGGTCCGGCAGGGCGACGAACTCGCGCAGAACCAAACGCTGGGCCACGTCGAGGCGTCAAAGGCAACCAGCGACCTTTACGCCCCCATGGCCGGCCGACTCGTCCAACTGAACGCGGCCGTGCCAGCCGACCCCACCCTGCTAAACAGCGACCTGTACGAAACCGGCTGGCTACTCGAGATCGTCGGCGATCCGCGAGAGTTCCTTTCACCCAACCAGTACCTCGCCCACCTGGAAGCCTGTTGGCCCCTGGCCCAACGAATCCTCAAAGGCCAGGCGGGCAAACAAGAACAGGAACCCGGTTAACACCGTATCCCATAAAGCCGCGACCGTTGGTCGCGCTTTTTCGTGGTTGGGGTTTCGGGGCGAGGCGGATCAGAGCCAGAGGGAGTCGTCGAGGTCGTAGCCCAAGGTCATTAGGCCGGGGGAC
>CAZDHN010000306.1:0-7735 GCA_964505115.1 uncultured Planctomycetaceae bacterium | reverse complement strand
TCCAGACTTCGATGGTCGTAAAGTCGATGGATGCCAGCACATCCCAATGGGCTTTAATGAACGTCTTCCAAGTGGTCTGTCGTTTGCGATCCGGCACCGGTTCGATGCCGTATCGCGTGAGGATATTGCCGACCGTCTGGTCGGAAATGTCGTGTCCCAGGTTGGCCAGGGCACCTTGAATCCTGTCGTAGCCCCAGGTCGGGTTTTCCTGTGCGATGCGAAGGACCAATTGTTCAACCTCTTCGCTCACGGGCGGCCTGCCCGCTTTCTTCTTTCGTCTATCAGAATAGTCCCATTTCTTGGCGACCAGCTTTCGGTGCCAGCGTAAGATCGTGTCCGGCGTAAATAGCGTTCCGATCTCCTGGAGCCTCTTTCGTCCAAGCATCTTGCCCTTTACGGCAAGCCGTCGGCGCTGGTCATCGCTGAGCAGAATCCGCTTCTTGCCAAGCTTTTCTCGCAGGACTTGGTTTTCAGTCCGGAGGTATTCAATCGTCTCCTGCTGCTCTCGATTGACCCAACCAGCCAGAATCATGAACAAAAGTTGCCACGGTTGGAGAATGGAGGTCATGATTCACCGGCGCTGGAGTCGAAGGGTGAGAACTCCAGCATCGGATGGCTGCCGGCCACTATCAACCGGCCGAAATAGGCCTGTAAGGCACGTTCGTAAGCTCCGTGCCGGCTGGCACTTGCAGTTTGGCTGAGTATTTTGACCGCACGGGTGTGAGATTTGCGGGCTAGCTTGGCCACTGCCAAGGTTGGCGTCTGCCTGCTTTAACAGAGCGTAAAATCAACGATTATTGTTCCAATTGATAGATTGCCGTGGCCTGCGCCGGGAGCGACTGCTTGATTAGCGACACCTGGTCGCCCAGTTTTCGGCCGCTGAGGAGTTCCGTAACCGTACGGGGTCCGGGCAGCCGAATCGCCTTCTCACCCGCGCTGCACGTGTGCAGCATGATGAACCCGGCGTTGGCCGCCAGGACGTCGTTGGTCCGGCTGTAAACGTGGACGCCCGCGTAATCGCAGATCTCGCGAAGCAAATCGGGTGTCAGCGGCGTGAGCGAGTACACCGACCGCCAGGTGTCGAACTGCTTGACCGCCAAAGCCGGCTTACCGCCGACCGTGCCAATAACCCGGGCCTTGGCATCGGCGACCTCAAATGACGGACTAACCTTCGCGTAAACCTTGAAGCCGGCGACGGTTTGGCCGATGGGCCCCAGGGGCCGGTCGATACGCATTTGCAGGTCGGCCGCTTCAGCCGCCATCTTAAACGACATGCCCGTCAATCCGGCCATGTTCTCCACGCCGGCGCCCTTTTCGCAAAGAAGCCCCGAGGCGTACAGCCAAACGACAACCGCATTGTTTCTCTTCGCTTTGCGCTCAATGGCGGCTCGCATATCGGCGTCGGCGTAGAACAGGTTGGGAAAAACGTATACCTTGTAGTCGGGCATGTCGGGGTTTTGCAGGTCGGTTGTCAGATACATGTCGCATGGCGTGCCAGCTTTGGTGGTACAAGTGTACGTTCCGCGAATCAGGTCCTTGATGAGCCGACTCGACCGATAACTAAGGTAAGCGATACTCGTCTCGTCCATGAGCAAGGCCACCTCCGCTACCGGCTTCTTGCTGGCTGTCATGCTTTTGCGGCCGATGTCCTGGAACCGCGCAACCTGTTCCATGATGGCCTGATCGTGGAAATATGCGTTGCCCGCCAGGGCGAACCACCATATTGCGTTGCCCTTGGCAAGCGTGTAGCCGAACGCGCGTTGCATCACCGTCAGGGTCTCGGCCAGGTTATCGGTGGCGCCACATTCGCCCTTTTTTGGGTGGAAATGCGTGCGCAAATCGGCCTCGTCCCAGAACAGCCGGTTGTGCAGGAAGAACGTGCCGTTGAAATTGCCGATGTGAAAACCCGGCTCCCCGCCACGGCGATTCGAGTAATCGGTTGGCGTGCAAAAGAAGTCAATATCCGGGGAGTTGACAACCTGACCCAAGCAACAATGACCGTTGTTCAAGAGGCTCCAGGTATTCACCCGAGCCAGCGGCAGGTAGCCGTAGAAGTAGCCGACCAGCTTGGTTCGGTTCGTCTTTTCCTTGATGATCCTGGCGCAGTTAAGCATGTTGCGTCGCGAAATGTCGTTGAGAAACAAAAAGTAGTCGACACACGCCCCGGCGGCCAGCGGATCGCGCAGCAGGCCGATCTCGGCCGTCCGCCTTTCCGCCGGAGTTGGAACGTGCACCTCGCTGAAACCGGCGAATTGGGTCCTCCAGGCCGCGTTGACAGCCGCAATATCGCGGTACTTGTGCTCCACGAATTCGCGGAACCGCTCCTGCGCAACGGGCGAGTAGTCGATCATGCCCCTGTCCTGGCCGTGATAGTACCATTCGCTGGCACTGCCGCCGCCCGGCAGGTAGCCGATGATATGCGCCGCATATTTGCTCGACTCAACATGCGTTACGAAGTCTTTCAGCATGCGTGAGTAGAGCGCTTCCCACTCTTTCGACGCCAGACTCGTCCAGCCCTTGCGTTGTTGATACTCACCATCGCGGAAGAACACGGGCGTATGGCCCGGATGGTCCTTGTGCCACCAGCCGCTGGGCGGGTCGAGCTTGAGACGGATCAGGATACGTGCGTTGGGATTGGCCTTGACTATCGCACCCATGCGGTCGTCAATCTGCTGGAAGTCGTACCGCCCGACCCCTTGCCACCAATCGTGGCACGGGCCGTAGAGATTCGTGGCAATCATGTCGCTAAAGAGATCCACGCCGGCAGCGGCAAAATCACGGGAGGCGTTGAACGTCTGCTCGGTATCCACCCAAACCGACGGCATGAACATCATCGGGTAGACCGGCTTGCCGTTGACAAACAGGCCGGGCGCTCCTCGGTGCGGGCCGACCGCCGCCCGGCAATTGCGTTCGCTAACCGTGGTTGGCGGAATGCGTTTCTCGTATTCGGCGGTGATCGCCAGTTTCTGCTGGAAGTCCGGATCGTAGCCCTCGGGCAGCGGCTGCGCGATTGTCAGCTTCCCGGCCGGTTTGCCCGCCCGCTCCTGTTCGTACAGTCGGCGCAGTTGCTCGCCAGACAGCGCCCTGTCGTAAAGCCGAACGTTGCCCAGCAGGCCGGTGAAGATCATCGCCCGATGGCCGCTTTGCGAACGACCCTCGCCGATTAGTAGCGGATGGTCGTTCGGGATCAGGCGCTTCGTGTCGATGCCGCCCGAGAGAGTCTCCTTCCCGTTGAGGTACAGCGAAATGTGCCCACGGTCGAAGGTCGCGGCAACGTGGTTCCAGCGGGCGGGCTGCACGGCGGGCACTTCCGACAACCGCGCGAGCCGGGAACCGGCGACCGAAAAGTGGTCGCCGCTTCGCAGAATACCCTTCCAGTCTCCGTGCTCGTCCGTGAACTTGAACTCCGGGCGGCCGTCGAACAGCGACAGGCAGAAGTGGCTCTGCTGGTTTGTCGAGCCTTGCCGCTTGCCTTTGAAGAGGATCGTCTCATACGACCGTGGCTGCCCGGCCGGAGCTATCCACGCCGAGAGCGTCAGCGTTTCCGCCACGTCACCCAAGTCGATCTTCGGCACCGACAGCTTATTGAACTGGCTTGCGAGTATACCTCCATCCTGCATCGGGGGCTTGCCCGTGGCCTGGCAGACCACGCCCGTCGCGGGATCAACGACCTTTCCATCGACGACTTTATCGAAGGGTAGCCACAGCCGTTTTCCCTCCTCGAAAGTGTCGTCTCCGGCGGAAACGCTCAGGGCAAGCAACCAAATGGCCGTGCAAAGTGCAGTACTGAACTTCATCTTTTGTCTCTCTCGAATGTTGAACAGGTGATCCGCCCGCAACCCTCATTCCGCTTACAAACCCAATTATCCTCGAAAAGCCGCCCGCTTGCCAGTCTACCCCGGCGACCCCAGCGCGGCACCAGAACCGGCCAACCGCTTGACCGCCGGTGGCTCCGACCTTACGCTGTTCGTAAGAGAAAACCATGCGGAACATTTCGATCCGTCTCAAGCAATGAACCATGGGCCGGGAGTTAAGACCATGAAAGACCAGTGCGACCGCCGCGATTTCTTGAAGACCGCCCTGGTAGCAGGCACGGCGTTGGCCATGCGTCCGGAATGCTTTGCCGCCGATGCCGCTGAAGCGACTGCCCGGCCGATAGAAAACGTCCGCGTGGGGTTGGTGGGCATCGGCAGTCGCGGCAGTCTGCTGCTGCGGCTCTTGCTGGACCTGGAAGGCGTCGAGGTCAAAGCGGTTTGTGACATCATCCCCCAGCGCGTAGCCAAGGCCCAGGACATGACCACCGCCGCCAAGCAGCCGAAGCCGACCGGCTACTCGCGCGGCGAGACGGACTTCAAACGCCTCTGCGAAACCGAGGAACTCGACCTGGTAGTCAACGCAACCCGGCCCTGGAAATGGCACGTGCCGATCTCGGTGGCCGCCATGACGACCGGCAAACACGCGGCCACCGAGGTCCCGGCCTCCGAGACCGTCGAGGGCTGCTGGCAGTTGGTCGAAACGGCCGAGAAAACACGCAAGTATTGCGTCATGCTGGAGAACTGCTGCTACTTCCGCGAGGCCATGCTGGTCCACCATATGCTGCGAAAGGGCCTCTTCGGTAAACTTCGCCATTGCGAGGCGGGCTATCAGCACTATGGTGCCAGGGCGCGCCGGGCATCACCTTCGCGGTTCAAAGAGTCGAAAGTCCGAACCGCCAACAGCTATCCAACGCACCCCATCGGCCCGATTGCCCAATGGATGGATATCAACCGCGGCAACCGCTTCGACTATCTCGTATCGATGAGCGCCGATGCCACCGGCCACAATCCGAATGCCGATATCAACACCAGCCTGATCCGCACCGTCAACGGGCAGACGATCACACTCTATTTCGACACCAAGCTGCCACGGCCCTATGATCTGATCTATCGCGTGCAAGGTACCCAGGGTATCTGCATGGCCACCGCCGACAAGATTTACCTCGAAGGGCGCAGCCCAAAACACGACACCTGGGAGTCGATGGAGGCTTACTACAAGGAGTTCGAGCATCCACTCTGGAAGGCCTTGGGCAAGAAGGCTCTCGGCCGCGGTGGGCACGGGGGTGGCGACTGGCTGGAAATTCATCGCCTCATCCGCGCACTGCACACCGGCACACCGCCGGACATGGATGTCTACGACGCCGCCGCCTGGAGTTGCATCACCGAGCTGAGCGAGAAATCGGTGGCCAAGAGGAGCAGCCCCATGGACTTCCCCGATTTCACGCGCGGTCGCTGGAAGACTACGCCGCCGATTGGCATCATTGGTCTTGGATAACTGCCTGGTGTTGCCGGGGCCCAGCCGGCGCCGAGAAAGTCAGTGGAGACGACCATGAATACGCCAAATGCGCGGATCGGACTTGCCTGTGTTTGTCTTATGATGGTCCAAGCCGATTACGGCTGGACTCAGACGGCAAAACCGCCGGCAAGTCGAGAAGTTATTTTCCAAGAAGACTTCGCGGACCCAACGCTGCCGGCGTGGAGCAATCCCCGCGCGGCCCGGGCGGCCAACCCGGTGTTCACTCGCGAGCAGGGGCCCGATGCCAAGGCGGCCGTAAGCCTGGAAGCGCGAAGTCCTATCTCGTTGACGCGATCCGTCTCGCTGCCAGTGAAGCGAATTGCCGGAAAGGCCGTGCTGCTGGAGGTTTGGCGGAAAGCGGAAAACGTGAAGACCGGCACTCGAGCGTATTACAATGCCAAGTCGATGCTGAGTTGGAAAGCCACCGGCGCCGGCAAGCCGGACTACTCCACGACTCTCCATAGCGATTTCCACGGCAACTCCGATTGGCATCGGCACATGTACGTCGTTCGCATGCCCAAGGAACTCCAATGGGCAAGAGTTACGATCGGGATGCAGAATTGCTCGGGCAAGGCAAGCTGGGCCGGTTTGAGTGTAAGCGTTGATCCGCGTTTCCCCAGCCAAGAGGCCCTTAAGCGGTTTCTTACGCGGCAGCAACGCGAACTGTTCGCCAACCTCGACGAGGAGGCGCTAACTATCCGGCACCTCGATGGCGGAATCATCCAGGTTTTCGCCGGCCGGACGTACGTGCCCCGGCCGTACTGGAACGCGACCGTCCGCAAAGCGGTTCTCCAATCGTCCGAGCGATACCGGGGCGATAGGCCGAAGTGCGACAGCGGCGGTTTCAACGCTTCGCTGGCCGTCGCTTTAAGCGACCGTGCCGGAGAGTTGCAGGACGGCTTAAAGGAACTCAGCGGCGCGGCCTTGAACGACCGCCTGTACGAGGTAGCCAGTCTGAGACGTCGCGTGCACGAGCTTGTAGGCCCTAAGTGTCACGCCAAGGCAGTCCGCATCGTGGCCGAGGCCGCAGCCACAATCCCCGTCAGCCTCCTCGTATTCGGGAACAACATCAACGCCCAAAACCTGATCGGTCCCTACGATTTCGCGCGTGGCTCGTTTCAGGACGGATTCCTACAACGGGTACGGCCGATGGGCATCGCACTGCTTCGCTACCCGGGCGGTTGCAATGCCGACATTTTCAACTGGAAGGATACGATCGGGCCGTTGGCCCAACGCAAGGAACTATTGAACTATCACAACGGCACGGCACGTGGCATTCCGGCATTCGGCGTCGACGAATTCCTGCGATTCTGCCAGGAAGAGGCCATCACGCCCATCATCACGACGGCGTTCCTCAAGGACCTTCCCCGCAATATCGACCTCGAAACGCATCCCCGGGCCGGGACACTCAAGTACGTCGCACCCTACCTGAAGACCGCCCCGCCGCGCATCGCACTGGCGGCCGATTGGGTCGAGTACTGCAACGGATCGGTGGATACGCCGCTGGGTCGGCTCCGCGCCGGCAACGGGCATCGCCAACCCTACAACGTGAAGTACTGGGAGATAGGAAACGAATCCTACGGACCCGACCGGGTCGGCTCGTGTACGGCGGAGGAATACGCCGGGGCCTTTCCAGCCTACGTGAAGTCCATGAAAGCTCGCGACCCGTCGATCAAGATCGCCCTAAACGGTTGCGGTTCCCGCCCCGAGTGGAACGACACTCTGTTGCGTATGGCCGGCAAACAGGCCGACCTATTCCAAATTCACATCTACCGGACCCCGCACATTTCCAACTACACCGACCTGGAAGGCCGGCCCCGCGACGTGGCACGGTGTATGTGCCTGGCCAACAACATCCCCCCCGGCTTGAAGGAATTGGAAGAACAGATGACCAGGCACCTCGGCCGAACTATTCCCGTCGTGGTTACGGAGTTCGGCATGGGAAACGCCAACAACCGGGAGTTCATGACCTCGATCACCTCGGCCGTCCTTGTGGCCGACATGTTCCGGGTTCTTGCCGAATCGAGATTGGTGCTGGGCGCCAACAAGTGGTGCCTTTACTCGGGCTATTGGTTCTCGCAGGTCGAGGGGCCCACGCTCCGCCGGCCGGACGCGCCCTACTACATCCGCCCCGAACAGATCATGCACGAAATCTACGCCCGCTGCCGACACGCAACAAGGCTCAGCGTGAACAACGACCGAAACGACTCCGTCAAGGCGATCGTTTTCCAACGCGACCGGACCTACGGCGCGGTGCTGATCAGTCGCGAGTCGGTCGGCTGGCAGTCGATCACACTCGACCTAGCTGGCAGTAAGGCCGGCAAAGGCACGTGTATTGCGGTGACGGCTGGCCATCCTTTCCTCGGCAACGAGGCCGACCATAACCTGGTGAGGAAGATCGAGT
>CAZDHN010000305.1:0-7749 GCA_964505115.1 uncultured Planctomycetaceae bacterium | reverse complement strand
GTGGCCAAGGTTGTGGAGGACACGCCCGGCGGAGATCTCCTGGTCGAAGCCGAGGATATCCTCTCCGGCGAGCGCGTCAGCCAGAAGGTCGACCTTGTTGTGTTGGCCACGGGAATCGTCCCGGCCGAGGCGCCGATCCAGAACGAGTGGGGCAAAGAGCTACAAAGAGACGAGCACGGATTCTTGACGAAAGACCAGCCACTTGCCGGTTTGCTGAGCGCGGGTTGCGCCAAACGGCCCGTGGACGTGGCAGCCTGTGTGCGAGACGCCACGGGAGTTGCCTTGAAGGCTATGCAGGGTTGTGTGGAAGAGGCCGATGGATAACACCGAGAAAAAACTAGCCGTTTTGATTTGCCAAGGTTGCGACATAGGCGATTCGCTTGATGTCGAAGCCCTTGAGAAGCTCGCCAAGGAAAAGGGGGCGGACATCTGCCTTGCCCACGAGTGCCTCTGTGGCGACGAGGGCGCCGAACAAATCAAGGAGATAGTCAAGGATGGCGCGGGCACTCTGGTTGTTGCCGGGTGTTCGCCCAGATTCAACGCCGACGCTTTCGCGTTCGACGGGTGCTTCACCGAGCGGGTCAATCTCCGCGAGATGGTCGTCTGGAGCCACAAGCCCAACGACGAAGACACCCAAATGATGGCCGAAGATTACCTTCGGATGGGCATGGCCCGAGCGAAGAGAGCGGAACTGCCGGAACCGTTCGAGGCCGAGATCGACAAGACGATCCTCGTGGTCGGCGGCGGACACAGCGGCATGACCGCGGCGCTGGAAGCAGCCCGGACGGGCTACGATGTCGTCCTGGTCGAGAAAGAAGACCAACTCGGCGGCCACCTGAAGAATTTCGCCAGGCTGTTTCCCAAGAAGCCCCCGTACCGCGAGTTGGAAACGGTTGATCTCGAAGCGCGTGTCAGTGAGATCAAGCAGCACGAGCGGATCACGGTCCACGAGGGAACGAAGATCGAGAAGATCACCGGCCAGCCCGGCCAGTTCGACGTCTCGATCAGCGGCAACGGCTCGACCAGCGAGTTCCGCGTGGGCGCCGTCATTCAGGCCACCGGTTGGAAGCCCTACGACGCCTCCAAATTGGGACATCTGGGCGCCGCTTCGCCCAATGTGATTACCAACGTCCAGATGGAGGAGCTAGCCGCCTCGGGCAAAATCACCCGACCTTCCGACGGCAAGCCGGCCCGGCGAATCGTATTCGTTCAGTGTGCCGGTTCCCGCGATGAGAATCATCTGCCCTACTGCTCGGGCGTTTGCTGCCGCGTAACGTTGAAACAGGCCCTTTGGGCTCGGGAACTCGACGACCGGACGCAGGCTTTCGTGCTCTACAAGGACATCCGAGCGCCGGGACAGTACGAAGACTTCTATCGCCGGGCCCAGGAAGACTCCGGTATCTTCTTCACCAAGGGCGAAGTTGTCTCGGTGGAAGAGGTGGCCGACAACAACCTCATGGTCAACGTGGACGACACCCTGATCGGCCCGCACATCCAGCTCGAAGCCGATCTGGTCGTGCTGGCCACCGGCATGGTGCCGGTCGCGGCCGATGGCGAGTCGATCCGGCAGCTTACCGATGCCCAGGCGACCGTCGCCAAGGGCGAGGCCGGCGCACAACTGGAAGCGGCCAAGGCAACCGCCGAAAGACTCAAGGACTACGCGGGAACGGAAATCCTCAACCTCGGCTACCGGCAAGGTCCGGACCTGCCGATGTTGAAGTACGATTTCCCCGATTCGCACTTCATCTGCTTCCCTTACGAGACACGACGCACGGGCATCTACGTTACCGGCTGCGTTCGCGCGCCTGGCGACACCGACTCCTGCGCCGAAGACGCGGCGGGCGCGACCCTGAAGGCCATCCAGAGCGTGGAACTGGCTTCGCGCGGGGCGGCCGTGCATCCCCGTTGGGAAGATCAATCCTGGCCCGACTTCGCCATGCAGCGCTGCACGCAATGCAAGCGTTGCACCGAAGAGTGTCCGTTCGGCGCTTTGGACGAGGACGAGAAGGGCACGCCGATGCCCAACGTCACCCGCTGCCGCCGCTGCGGTATTTGCCTGGGTGCGTGCCCCGAACGAATCATTTCGTTCAAGGATTATTCCGTGGAGATCGTCTCCCAGATGATCAAAGCGGTTGAAGTGCCCGACGAGTTCGAAGACAAGCCCCGCCTGTTGGGCCTGCTCTGCGAGAACGACGCTTATCCGGCCCTGGACGCGGCCGGACTTGCCAGAATTCAGCACAGCCCGTGGATCCGCTTCATTCCCGTCCGCTGCCTGGGGGCGGTGAACGTGGTCTGGATCGCCGACGCCCTGAGTCGTGGCTATGACGGCATCCTGCTGGTGGGATGCAAGTCGGGTGAAGACTACCAGTGCCACTTCATCCGCGGTAGCGAGTTGATGGGCACGCGGGGCGACAACATCCGCGAGAAGCTGATCCAGCTCGCTTTGGAGGAAGAGCGAGTCCGCGTCGTGGAGATCGCCATCTCGGACTACCACAAGCTGCCACAAATCATCAACGAATTTTCCGACGAGATCGAATCAATCGGAATGAACCCGTTCAAGTGATTGTGTTTTCAGTATGTCAGACCCATATCTCGTGAAACCGGATGCGGAATTTCTTCGCAGTGTGCTCGCCGATGGAGGCGAGGACCTGAAGAAGTGTTTCCAGTGTGCCACTTGTTCAATGGTTTGCGAGTTGTCGGGCAACAGGAAGCCCTTCCCCCGAAAAGAGATGATCTGGGCCCAGTGGGGGCTGAAAGATCGGCTCCTGGCCGATCCGGATATCTGGCTCTGCCATCAGTGCAACGATTGCTCGACGAAATGCCCACGCGGAGCGCGACCGGGCGACGTCCTGGCGGCGGTGCGAAAGAAGAGCATCGAGCACTATTCGGTGCCCGGGTTCCTCGGCAGTTGGCTCAATCAGGCCAATCGCCTCCCGCTGTTGCTGCTGGCTCCCGTGGTATTGCTGGGCCTGGCCTTGGCACTTCGCGGGCCGCTGGAAAGCGTCGGGGCGCTGCAAGGAATATTGGGTTTTTTGGGCCATCACGGGTTCTACGCCGACTTCTTCCCCCATTGGCTGCTGATAGGCTTCTTCTCGTTCTTCACCGGCCTGGCCGCGCTGGCGGCCTTGGCGGGCATAGTCCGGTTCTGGCTGGCCATGAAGGCCGCCGACGAGTTGGCCGGCGGATTCAAGCCCGTCGAGGGTTTGGTCGGCAGCACGATCAGCATCCTCACGTCGATTTTCACCCACAACAAGTTCACGAAGTGCACGAGCCAGGCCTCGCGGTGGACCGTCCATCTGGCGGCCTTTTACGGCTTCCTGGCGCTTTTCGTGGTCACGGTCTGGGCGGTAATCGACCTGTACTTCAACCCCACCGTGCTCGGCATCGAGGCGATGTATCCCTTCGGCCTGCTGCATCCGATGAAAATCCTTGCCAACATCGGCTGCGTGGTGTTGATTTTCGGCTGCGTTAAGGCTATCACTGATCGGATCAGCGGCGGCGACGAGGTCGGGGCAAGCACCACCTTCGACTGGATCTTCGTTTGGTTGCTGCTAAGCGTGGCAGTCACGGGGTTGCTGACCGAGATCCTCCGATTTGTCGCCGAGCCGGCGGAGATTGCCGGGCTGACATATTTCGCCTATGCTGTCTACTTCGTGCATCTGGTGTGCGTGTTCGATTTGTTGGTCTATTTGCCGTATTCCAAGTTCGCCCACATCCTCTACCGGACCGTGGCTCTGATTTATGCCGAGCACACCGGGCGGGACGCGGGCAAGGTGGAGAAGACTTAGTGCGGCCGACAGCCGCAACCAAAACGCAACGGTTCCGAAAGATCGTTGAGTTTATAGCGATTTGAGGCTAATAGTAAAAGGTATTGGTTCTGGCCGGTTTGGCCCCTTGGGAAGTGAAAACAATCGCGTCAAAGGAGAAATTGTATGATCAAGCCACATGGTTCGGACACATTGAATCCGCTGTACGTGGCGGACGACGCAAAGCGCGCCGCGTTGCAGAAGGAAGCCGAAGGGCTACCCAAGCTGCTCGTCTGCTCGCAAGCAGCCGCCAACGCGGTCATGATGGCCTGCGGGTACTTCAACCCGCTGACCGGCTTCATGAATCTGGCGGACTCGCTCGCGGTAGCCGAGAACATGAAGACCACCGGCGGTCTGTTTTGGCCGGTGCCTATCGTCAACGTCGTTGAAGACGCCTCGGCCATCAAGGACGCCAAGCGGATTGCCCTGTTGGACCCGAACGTCGACGGCAACCCCGTGCTGGCGATCCAGGATGTCGAGTCGATCGAGGAAGCGACCGACGAGCAGATGGCGGCCATGGCCGAGCAGATATTCGGCACCACCGACATGGAGCACCCGGGAGTGCAGAGCTTCCTCTCGGTCGGCAAAACCTTTGTTGCCGGTCCGATCCAGGTGCTCAACTACTCGTACTTCGCCGCCGACTTCCCGGAAACGTTCCGCACGGCTGTCGAGATCCGCGACATGATCGCGAAGAACGGCTGGAGCAAGGTCGTCGCCTTCCAGACGCGAAACCCCATGCACCGCGCCCACGAGGCGTTGGTCAAGATCGCCATGGAGCGGACCGGCGCCGACGGCTCGGTTATCCACATGCTGCTTGGCAAGCTGAAGAAGGGCGACATCCCGGCCGACGTCCGCGACGCCGCCATCCGCAAGATGGCCGAGCTCTACTTCGAGCCCAACAGCGTGGAAATCACCGGCTACGGCTACGACATGCTCTATGCCGGCCCGCGTGAAGCCGTGCTGCACGCCGTTTTCCGGCAAAACATGGGTGCCACGCACCTGATCGTCGGCCGCGACCACGCCGGCGTGGGCAGCTACTACGGTCCGTTCGACGCCCAGACAATCTTCAAGAATGACGTCCCCGCGGGCTCGTTGGAACTGGAGATCTTCGAGGCCGACCACACCGCCTTCTCCAAGTCGGTGGGCGACGTGATCATGATGTGCGAGGCGCCCGAAGGGCATAAGAAGGAGGACTTCGTCTTCCTCTCCGGCACAAAGGTGCGGGAGATGCTTTCCGCGGGCGACGATCTGCCTCCGGAATTCGCGCGACCCGAGGTGGCCAAGATCCTGATGAGCTACTACCAGTCGCTCGAGGACTGATACGACCAAGGACGTTGCCATGGACCTGATGACTGTCACTCACAAGGCCGGCCAGGCGTTTTCGATCCGGGTGCGCGGCCACGAATTGTGCAGTGACATGTCGGTCCAGGACGGCGGCGGGGATTCGGCCCCGTCGCCCGTGGAGTTGCTGGCCGCTTCGCTGGGTGCTTGCATCGCCATGATGGCACAGCGCTACTGCGATAGGCACGGATACACTGACGGCGAGGTGGAGGTGAGTCTCACGATCGAGCTCGCCGATTCGCCGAAACGGGTTGGAGGATTTGTTGTCGACGTGGAGTTGCCAAACGGGGTTCCAGAGGATAGAAAGGATGCTATTCGACGCATGGTCGAGTTGTGTCCGATTCATGAGACCCTTCGCGACCCCCCACGGGTGGACATTGACATTGCGTAGACCATAAATAGACTCAAGAAGGCCGCAACACGATAGGCCGGCCTGAGACAGGAGGAATTTGATGGAAAAGGTTGAATTCGGCGGCAAGATGCTTGAAATCGACGAGGATGGCTTCATTCAAGAGCCGAGCGAGTGGGACAAGGCGGTTGCCGTGGATATTGCCAAGACGGAAGGCGTGGACGATCTCACCGAGGACCACTGGAAGGTGGTCAACTACTTGCGTGAGTACTACCTCGAATACCAGATGGCACCGATGATCCGCAAGCTCTGCAAGTCGACTGGTTTCAAGCTGAAGCAGATCTACGATCTGTTTCCCAGCGGTCCCGCCAAGGGCGCTTGCAAGGTGGCCGGGCTTCCCAAGCCGACCGGTTGCGTGTGATCTATCGTACGCCGTGCGATCACGCGTCGTACAGGCTGTCTTGTCGCAAGCCCATCTGGCTGTATGGGTGGGCGGGCGACGGGTCGGTCGACGTGAGTTAGTGGGTTGACGCAAGGAAACCGGATAATGACGCTTGGGGAATTGTTGCGGAAGAAGAAAGACGCCATCATCCAGCGCTGGCTGGACGACGTGCTGGCGAGCTATTCCGAAGATGCCGCCGTCCTCTTCAAACGCCAGAAGGATCCATTCGCCAATCCGGTGGGCCATAGCCTGCGTCTGGGAACGCGGGGGATCTTCGAGATCATCCTCAAGGGAATAGATATCGAAGGACGGGATGACGAGAAGATTAGCCAACACTTGCGGGAAATGATAAAGATCAGGGCGGTGCAGCAGTTTTCCGCCTCCCAGGCCGTTGGTTTCGTCTTCCTCTTGAAGAAAGCCGTGCGAGCGGAACTGGGAAAGGCGGCCGCGGATCCGAAAGTCGCGTCCGAACTTGTGAAATTCGAGGCGGAGGTCGATCGGATCGCGCTTGCCGGCTTTGAGATTTTCGTCGAGTGTCGCGAGCAGCTTAGCGATCTGCGAGTGAACGAGGTGAAGCAAAGAGTCTCGTGGATACTGGAGAAGATGAGCCAGCACGGTCTTAATCCCGAGTTGGTTCAACTAGATTTGGGGTGAGGATCTCCACTCGCGAGGAACGTCCTCATTGACCCTTGTACGTTGAATGAGCGGAGGGCTGCCAAGGGTGAGCCCTGCTTGAAGCTGTTCTGCCAGGAACGACCGTTCAATGAATATGCAAAGAATAATTGTATCCTTGGTTGCCGTGTGTGCCCTTTTCCTGGTCGGCCTGCTGGGCGGAATGGGAACGGCGCTGGCGGCAATCTTTGGAGTTCTGCTTCCTTACCTGGCCCTGGTCGTCTTTCTCGGTGGCCTCATATATCGGGTGCTGGGCTGGGCAAACACGCCCGTCCCGTTTCGCATTCCCACGACCTGCGGCCAGCAAAAATCGCTCCCCTGGATCAAGTACGCGAAACTGGATAATCCCGCCGGACCACTGGGCGCGGCCGGAAGAGTTGCCCTGGAAGTGCTCTGCTTCCGCTCGCTGTTGCGAAACACGAGTTCGCAGTTGCTCGAAGGCGGCCGACTGGTCTACGCGACCAGCCTGGCACTCTGGGCGGCGGCCATGGTGTTCCATTGGTCGCTGTTGGTGATTCTGTTGAGGCACCTGCGGCTCTTTTGCGAACCGGTGCCCTTCTTCGTCACCTTCCTGCAAGAGGCAGACGGGTTCCTCGAGGTGGGATTGCCGGTCTTCTACGTGACTTCAATTGCCTTTTTGGCCGCGCTTGCCTACCTGCTGTTCAGGCGGCTGGCAGACCAACAAGTACGTTATATATCGCTGCTGGACGACTACTTTCTGCTCTTCCTGCTGTTGGGTATCGGCTTGAGCGGCGTTTGGCTGCGGCACCTTACCAAGACCGACATTCCGGGCGTCAAGGACTTGGCCGTGGGGCTGGTCAGCTTCAAGCCCGTCATTGCCGATTCGGTCAGCCCGCTGTTCTTCGGCCATCTCTTTCTGGTTTGCGTGCTGCTGATCTACTTCCCCTTCAGCAAGCTTTTGCACGTGGCCGGCGCGTTTTTGAGTCCCACCAGGAGCCTGGCGAACAGCAACCGTAGAGTGAGGCACGTTAACCCTTGGGACTACCCGGTTAAAGTGCATCCCTATGAGGAGTACGAAGACGAACTCCGCGACAAGATGAAGGCGGCCGGTGTCCCGGTCGACAAGGAATAGCCATGTCGAAGCCGGATGAAGTGGACTACTATCGGCAGGACGACCT
>CAZDHN010000304.1:0-7762 GCA_964505115.1 uncultured Planctomycetaceae bacterium | reverse complement strand
GCGGCTACACGTCTGGGTCGATTCAGACCATCGGCGGGCTGTTCGGCTCGGGTACGGTGACAATCAGCACTGCCGACAAAATTGTCACGCTTGTGGTCGGTAACGGCGACGCTACGAGCGCGTTCTCCGGCCTGATCGAGGACGGCAGCGGCACCACCGGCCTGAGCAAGATCGGCTCCGACGTGCTCACCCTCGGCGGCACCAGCACCTACACCGGCGTGACGACGATTGAGGAAGGCAAGCTCCTGGTCGACGGCTCGCTGGGCAGCACTGAGGTGACGGTCGAAAGCGACGGCACGTTGGGCGGCTCCGGCAGTCTGGCCGGCGGCGTGACCATCGCCCCCGGCGGGTATCTGGCCCCGGGCACAAACATCGGCACGTTGACCGTCGGCGGTGACGTTTTGGCCGGCGGCACGTATCTGGCCCAGATCAACGCCGTCTCGCACACCGCCGACCTGATCGTCACCGGCGGCACCTTTTATGCCGGCGGCGGTACGCTTGATGTGCAACTGCTGGACGGTACGCTCGGGCTGGGCGATGTGTTCGACCTGATCAACGGTACTATCAGCGACACATTCTTCGACATCAACTTGCCAACGCTTGACCCGGGCCTCAAGTGGCGGACATCCAGTCTTTACTCGACCGGCCAGATCGGCGTCGTGGTAATCCCCGAACCGACAACGCTGGCCCTGTTGATCTTGGGTGGGCTGTTCCTGTCCCTCCGGGCAGCACGTCGGCCTTTTCTTCGGGCGCGCTAGCCGGGTCGTTTGCAACGGACGCGATTATGGTAAGGTCTCGGAGACACGGTTTTACACTCGTCGAGTTGCTGGTGGTGATAACGATCATCGGCATCCTCATCGCGCTCTTGTTGCCGGCGGTGCAAGCGGCGCGTGAGGCCGCGCGCCGCGCTCAATGCTCGAATAACCTCAAGCAACTCGGCCTGGCCTGTCACAACTACCATGCGACGCTGAGCAGTTTGCCGGCGGGCGTCTATTACGTCCCTCCGCGCTATTATTGGGGACACCACACTTGGATCGAGTCGCTGTTTCCCTACATCGAACAACAGGTGGTCCACGACCGGATCGATTTCGGCCTGCTAACCACCAACCCGGTGAACCAGGCGGTGCTTAACGGTCTCTTGATTCCCAGCTTGCTCTGCCCTTCGGACTCGGACGCCGGGCTGATGGATAACGCCCGCGTGGCGAGAACCATGGGCAGTGGGGACGCCAGCACCTACGGCCCGGGCTGGGCCGGGACCTACTCCATGGGGCAGTCGTACGCTCCAAGCGGCGGGCCCAACGAAATGAACAGGTGTAACGTGCCGACGATGGATCCCAACATCAACTGTCTGGGCGACCGCGGGACTGGCGCCACGGGCCTGCTCGGTTACAATAACGGGAGCCTCGACTACGGGTGTCCGGGAATGTTCGCCGGCGGGCGGGTCGCCTACAGGTTCCGCGACGCCACCGACGGCACAAGCAACACTTTTCTTTTCGGAGAGATGCTGCCTATCTACGCCCCGTTGATGATGTACTTCTCCTCGCACATGAATGTCGCAACGACCAATGTCCCTCCCAATTATTGGAAGATCAGCGGATGTTCCAAACAGGTAGTGTCATGGGAAGGGCACTGTGTCTCCAAGTGTGGAGGCTTCAACAGCATGCATCCCGGTGGTGTAGCCGTTTGCATGGCGGACGGATCGGTGCGATTCCTCTCCGAAACCATTGATTACGTGTCGTATCAATACCTGGGCAACAAAGCAGACGGCCAGCCCGTATCGGACTTCTGACTCTCCATAAAGGGCCTTGTCAATGACGACAGTGGGGACGCCTCGGCGAGCCGTGTGGGGCTGCCTGCTGCTGGCCCTTTGCCCGGGATGCTGGGGATCCGGCTCGGCGCCCAAGACAATCAAGGTGCTTGGAAGAGTCACGTACAAAGGCGAATCGGTGACGGCAGGAACGATTGTGCTCCAGCCGGTCAAGCCGGCCGAGGGTTATCCGAGGCGCCCTGCCACGGGCACCTTGCGAGGCGACGGTTCGTACGAGTTGTCCACGTTCGAATCAGGCGACGGCGTGGTTCCCGGCGAGTACGGGGTCGCCATTCTGAGCTTCCTGAGCGGACCCGACCCAGAGAACCCTCACGTTTCCATGGTCTGGAACGTTCCGAAGAAGTACGCCAGTCATATCACCAGCGGTCAAACTGCGTCCATCCCCCCCAACGCCGGCGCCACTGTCGAATTGAATTTCGATTTGGAAGAGTAGGGGCGTGTAGTATTCCGGGGACAGAGAGTGAGGCGTTTGGGTCAACGCCTACGCCACCTTGCACAATTATTACCTGGTGGCGGTCGGCGGGGGGCAGATCGTCGACAAGACCGGCAAGGACCGCGACGATCTGGTGCCCGCCGCCGGCCTGAAGCTGCCCAAGGTGGAACCGGGCGATCAGGGGCCGGGCCGAGGCGAGCAGACGTTTCTGACGTTCGTCGAGCAGGCGCCGGGCGCGATCGAGCTACAAATCACCGGCGGGCTGATCGCCCACTATCGCGACCGGGGTAACGTTCGCGTCGAGTTGTGGAAGATCGGCGGTGCGAGCCAGACGGGCCAGCGCGAGACGTTAGTGGACGAAGACCGTAGCGTGCCGCCCGACGGCAAAGAGCGAACGGTCAAGCTCAAGGCGAACCAGACCGGACTGCATAAGATCGTGGTTCGCGACGGCAGCGACCGCACGCGGGTGAGTTGGCCGGCCGGGCAGCGGACGACCGTGCCGTCGAGCGTCGCGGCGCCAATGAACAAGAACCATGGAAGCTGGATGCTGTATTTTTACGTACCGAAGGGCACGCGGGTGATCGGCCTTCACGGCGGGCGTCACGGCGAGGTCCGCGATTCGGCCGGCCGGCCCGTCTTCTGGCTCAACGGCCGGGAACCGAACTACTTTAGCGTCGCCGTGCCCGAGGGCCAGGACGGCAAGCTCTGGCAGATCCGCTACGGCCGCGGCCCGATCCGCCTGTTAACCGTCCCACCCTATTTCGCCCGAACCGCCGCCGAGTTGCTGTTGCCCAAGGAGGTTGTCGACGCGGATAGGAAGTGAGGTCGTTCGTACCGCCATCCCTTGGCGGAAGTACCGCCGCGAGCCGCTAGTGACTATCGACCTGGACGATCGCGGCACGGCCGGCGCGTTGAAGGTTTCGGCCTTCACCTGGTGCCGCTTCATGGCGGCCGCCTCGTTGGCCCGGATCGCCGAAGCGACCGATGAGAAGGAACTTTGGCGTCAGCTTGCCCTGCGTTACATGGAGCACGTGCGTCTGAAGCTCTGGAACACGACCGACACGGAAAAGGCACCTGTCCGCCGCGCCACCCGCGACGACATGACCCTCTGCTCCTGGATCCAAACCGCCGAATGGGACGGCGTCCTGCTCCGCGAGATCGAGGAGCGATTGGAGTGAGGTCCCGGCCTCAATACTCCCGAACGTACTCGCGGCTGATCTTGGTCTGCACGGGCCAGCTTGCTCGGGTGGGGGATTCGTAGAGGCCGATCTCGCCGAAGGGTATCGGACGGAAGCCGAAACGGTCGTAGACGGGCGAGTCGGGCGGCAGGTCGAAGTTACCCCGGGCCTGATCGACAAAGCCCGGATCGGAGCAGAGTTGCAAGTTGTCCTGCCATTGGTTAACGCCCCAGTCGCGCAACCGCGGTTGGCCGCAGTCGACGATCAAGTTGCGGCGGAGGAAGTTGCGGTTGGGGTTCTCTTCCATGCGGGTCAGGTCGGGGTATCGAGTGCTGAAGGGTGGCTTGGTAATGTCGACGCCGCCGGCGAATATCCGCCGACGCATCCTTGGATCGGCCAGCAGCTTCTTGAACCTGTCGCCGCCCCAGGGTGAGAAGCTCACCGCCGCCTTGCACTCGATGAAGAGGTTGTTGTCGGCCACGTTGTCCTTGCCGCCGTGGATTTGAATGGCCCCGAACCGCCCACCCGCCGCGCGGTAGAAAACGTTGCCGTACATAATGAACGTGCTGATCATGTCGTCCAGCCTAATGCCCGACTGCCCGGCCACCTCGCGGCCGCTGCCGATGTGGTGCCAGAAGTTGTAGCGGACGACGTTTCCGCGCAGGATCGGGCTGCCCCAGACATCCAACCCCGCCTGGTCGTCCGACTCGTAAACCACGCTGTGTATCTCGTTCATTTCGATGGTGTGCTCGTGCCCTTCCAGTCGGATGGCGTGGTGCGGCGAGTCGTTCATCAAGTTATACGCCGCCCGGTTGCCCACGCCGTGAAGCTGAATCGCCGGTGCATAGACGCGATCCACTCGCGTAAAGTCGTGGATGTGGCAGTTCTCGACGAAGTGCCGGCCGGGCGTCAATGACTTCAGTTCGCCACCCCGCACGATAACACCCCGGGCGCCGACCGAACCGATGTCGCAACCCAGCACGCCGTTATCCGTGCCGCCCGCGAGGTACACGCCGCTGCCGCCCAGCCGCCGGATTGTACATCCGACCAGCCGCACGCCGGTTCCGCCTTGGACCAGGATACCGTCGCCGCGAGCCAGATCGAACGTCAGCCCGCGAATCGTCACGTGCTCGACGTCATTCATGGCCACGAACGGCTTTTCCAATAAGGGCATCTCGACGAGCGTCTTGGCCAAATCGCCGGGCGGCCAGAGGTAGACGATGCCCGATTTGCGATCGAGGAACCACTCGCCAGGCCGATCAAGTTCCTCGATCAGGTTGATGGCGTAGTAAGGGTAGCCCTGCCGCAACCCACGGCCTGCCGCAATGGTAACCTGCCCGGTCTCGGTATCGAAGTCGGCCACCTTCTCGTAGCTGCCTGCCCAGAGGTGGGACCAGTAGCCGAACAGCCAGAGGTCGTCGGCCCGCCGCCATCGCTTGGGTCGGTCGCCCTCATGCACGAAGCGGCCGGGTAGATGTCCGTCGTCGCCTCGGTACTTGCCTTGAAGCACTTCGCCCATCTGGACGAAGCCTTCGTTGGGCCATCGGGCGAGTTGCATGGGGCGGCCGCCGACGTACAGATCGACCCAAGTGGCATGGCCCCAGGCGTTGCTTCCGTAGCCGCGACGAGTCATCCGGCCAAGGTTCTCGACACCCGCCCGCTTCAGATCGAGTTGAACTACCCGACCCCGAGCCGGCTCGGGTAACCGCTGCAACACGGCCGCGTCGTTGGTGACATTGAACCCGGTTAGTTGCACGCCGCCGCTGAAGACGGGCCGCTCGCCCTCGGCCGCCCGGTAAATGATCGGCGAGCCGGGCGCGCCCGAGTCCTCCGGTTCGAGGACGAACGTTTCGTGGGTCGCGTAGCTGCCGCCACGGACGATCACCGCCACGCCACCGACCGGCGGTTTGCCGTCGCGGCGGAGCTTTCTCGCGGCATCGCGGGCCTGGCCAAGCGAACCGAGCGGCTGCTCCTTCGTGCCGGGATTGTCGGCCTTGCCGTCTGGGGCCACGTAGAGCGTTGCCGCCGGTTGAGGATCGGGCGCGAGTTGGAAGCGGCCGGCTGCCGGGTCGCGGGCGGATAAACCTTGGGCCAGTCGACGCATCTCGCCGGCCCGCTCGCGGGCTTCGCCTCGCAAGTAGCCGGGCACGTCCGCTCGCTTGGCCACGCGGTCGAAGGCCGTTGCCGCTTCGCCGTATGCTTTCTGGCGATAGAAGGCGTGTGCGATGGCCAGACGCGAGGTGGCGCAAAGTTCGGTCGGCGCGTCGGCCGACGAAGCTAGTTCCTCGTACGCTTGTCGGGCGGCGGCGTAGTCCTTCGCAGCGAGGAATGTGTGAGCGCGTTTGAGGCGAACGTCCCAGACGATTTGCGGTTCGAGGTTGGGCGTTCGCAGCACGGTATCGAACTCGGCCCGGGCGGAAGCCGCCTCGCCCGATCGCAGGTGACGTTCGGCCAGGCAGAGCCGGACGACAAGTTGCTGCTGGTCGCTCAGGCCGGGTGAGCCGAGCAGCCGCTTGTAGACTTCCACCGAACCGGCCGCCCGAACCGCCGGAGTATCGTCTGCCAGGAACTCGCCGACGGCCGCCTGCTTGATCGCCGGCCGCGCGGTCGGGTTGTTCAGAAGCGCGGCGAGTTGCCGCACGCCGGCCGGTCGGTCTCCCAACGCCATGAGCGCTTGTCCCAGACCGAGGCGAGCCATGCTTTGGGCTCGATGTCCAAGGTCGGCTTGAGCCAGGGCAGCTTCGTAGTGTTTTCGAGCGGTGGCCCAATCCTTATCGACCATGGCCGACGCGGCCCGCACCATCTGGCCGGCGGCTTGATTGGTGATCGGCTCGCCGTCTAGCGCGTGGGCGAGTATTTCCTCGGCCGCCAGCGCCCGTTTGAAGACGGCAAGCTGGTCAACATCGAGCTTCAGCGCCCCGACGCCCGCGCCGGCGTAGCCGATCCGCAAGGAGCCGCGCGGCGGCGTGTAGTCGCCGGCATACTCGCGCGTGCCGGCCGGCAGACCGTTCCAGTAGAGCTTGAGTTGGTCGGCATCCCAGACGGCGGCCAAGTGGTTCCACGTGCCTTCGGCGACCGGCTGCCGGGCGCTGGTGCCGATCGCGCTAAGCGGCTTGGGCCGTCCGACCATGAACTGCAATCGTTGTGCCTGGCTATCCAACATCAGCCGCAGGCCGCTCCAGTATCCGTCGCCCTGAGCCAGAAACATCCCGCTGCCAATTGTGAGGCCGGGCAGTTGGGCGTTGCCGCGCTGACGTGCCCAGATCTCGATGCTCAGCGAACCCTTGGCGACGTCGAACGGTTTGGCCGTCATGTACCGACCGTCCAGCCGCACGGCCGTCTTGCCCGGCACGCGACCGGGACAAACGACCATTAGCTCATTCCCTCCCAACCGCAACGGCTGCTGCTCGCCCGCCACGCTGGGAACCTCGCGGCTCTCGGCCGTAAGCTGGTCGAACAGGTAGAGCCGAACAACGTCGGGATGCTTCTTGAGCGTTTCGCGATCACGCTGCCAGGGCTCGTCGGCCGCCGGCGCGCTTTCGACCGCCAGGCTGACACAATACACAAACGCAATTGCACAAAGAGTTACCGGGGCACGCATGGACATTAAAGGTATTCCTTCTCGTGGTGTGATTCGTGCTGGGCTGGCAGACGAAAGGGCCGATATTTCATCGTAGCCGAGCCGCTCGCGATTGGCAAGATGGCGCGCAACCTTGCAGACCGGCCGCAGGCGAGTTACCATGAGTCTCCTTCGACGACAACCGCCATCGGGCCGTCTACTACCGCGCCAAACTGCCGCCCAAGGTAACTCACGACAAATGATCTGCCGGGAAGCGGACGGGAAATCTTCTAGCCACGGATGAAACACGGATCGAACACGGATAAAGGTAAAACGACTTGAAGTGACCATTGACGGAGTGGGAACGGTGCTTGCCACGTAAGCCGGATCGTAAAACAGAATACGGAGTAACGAACCATGATGATCGCACGCAACAATTGGCTACCTCTGTTGACGTTGGCACTCGGACTGGGTTGTGCCGCGTGTTATGGCGACGAAGAGGCGCCGGAGATTGAGATGCTCGGGCGCTACGTGGCGGTCGACAACGTTTGCGCCTGGCCAAATCTCACACTCATGCCCGACGGCCGGATCGTCGCCACCATCTACGGCGACCCCAGCCACTTGCAGGGGCCCGGCGATGTGCAGTGCTGGGCCAGTACCGACGGGAAAGGCTTTTGGAAGATGTTGGGCACGGCCACGAAGCACGAACCGGAAACCACCCGGGGCAACGTTGCCGTCGGCCTGGCACACAATGGCGATCTGGT
>CAZDHN010000303.1:0-7768 GCA_964505115.1 uncultured Planctomycetaceae bacterium | reverse complement strand
CGATCGGATCGTCATTCATCGCGTGGCACCTCCGTAAGTTCCATTGGGGTACAGAGTATCGGTAGGGCGTACCCGGAATTCTCGCATACCGTTCTCAATGACTTCTGCAGCGTCGCATTGGCGATGTGACGGCAGTTCCATGTGAGCAAGAAGTCCATCCCGTTCACTGTTGCTATTGCGATGTGAAGCGCATCAAGGCTTGCCTTCCGCGGCAATTGTCCGTGCTCGACCAGGGCCTTTGCGAGGTCACGAACTTCGCTGGTGATCTTCAGTTCGGCGATCCCGTGAATCACATCGAGTCTTCTTCGGGCTGCTTCGGCGTCCCCCGCCGACGCTTCCTCGATCACGGCTTCGGACACGTACAGCTCGAAGTGTTGACGTTCGTCGTCCCACCATTGCCGTGTCGCTTCTTGATGGGCCGCCATAACGAGTTGCGGACTGCGCCAGGCTGTCAAGTAGCTGATAATCGTTGTCTCAATGTAGACGCGAGGGTTCATTCAGAGTGTCCATTGTTAGTGTGGTCGCCTGTTGTCTCCGAATAATCAATGCAACCTTCGTCTCACGGCCAGTGGTCTATTCCTCACTTGCCTGGTTCTTGATTGGTCTGCCCTGAAAGTACACTGGTATGGAGAATTTGAGAGACTGGGTTGTCATTCTCTCGTTGGAGCTTGCTGCGTCGACACCTGCATTACCTTTGAAGATCGCAATAACTGGAATTGACACGCTCGCTTCTCCTTTGGCGGTTTTCTCCTCCGTGACTATCACATCTACCGAGAACTCGACCATCTGAGGTTCAATTTGGAGCCTTCCTTCAACGTATCCTGGGGCTATAGATAGCGGAGATTCCTCTTGGGCTTCATCGACGGCGTTCGTGAGATCGAGTAGTGTCTGCTTCACGAATTCTCGTAGGCTCACACTCATTATTACACCCCGTAGTAATTGTAGGTTGCCGAACCTGCCGCTCAACACAAGTCTCCGTTACCAAGGAGCGTTGGCCCGGACGGATACCGGTAGCATAGAATGGCAACGCGGGTGGGGTCAAGTGCCTGCGACGATCATGCGATGCGGTGTAAGTATTCGCCGAAGGGGTGGGACTGCAATGCTAGCAACCCCTTAAACGCCGGGAAAAACGACGATAGCAACTGGATGCTCCACCCCTTCGGCGAATACTTACGATGCGGTTATGCTAACTTCTTACGCGTGAAGAAGTTAGCGATGCCAACGCGGCAGACGAGAGCCGGCGGTGTCTTGGACCTTGGCTTGCCAAGACCGGGAAACGAGGGCTCCTACCGGTGGTTCTCATCGGGTATAATGAAGTTCCCACCGGATTGGTGTCCATTCCGTTCTTTCTCGCCAGGAAACAGAACGATGCAAGGTAATCGATGGCGTGGCTACCGTTGGTTGGTCAGGTTGGTCGGCCTGTTGTGTGTCCTGGGGACGGGGAATCTTCCTCTACTCGATTCGGCGCGGGCGGAACGGCCGGCGGAGGTGCCTACGCTCCACGCAGCTTCCGACGTGAACACCAAGGCTCTGCGTCTGGCGATTGTCGACCTGATCGAGACGTTCGGCCCGAGGTATCCCAAGGGCCCGGAATACTTGAAGAGGCTCGACACGCTGGCGGCCCGGCTCAAGAAGACACCGGCCGAGGATATGAAGAAGGTTAAGGACGCCCTGATCGGCCTGCGTCGCGAGGCTCTGTTGGCCAATCCGCTGTTGGATTTCGACAAGCTGCTGTTGGTCAAGCGTCGCCCTTTCAAGAAAGGCAAGGGCGGCAACGCCGATACGAGTTTCGGTTGGGATATGGGTTTTCCTCGCAGTTCGGCGGGCAATTCCAACCTGAAACCGGGCGCCTACGACAACGAAATCGCGATACTCTCGCCGGTCGCGCCCGACGGCAAGCTGACCACGGTTTACCAGCCCGAAGGGCACAAGTTCGTCGGCGATGTGGATCTGCATTTCGATGCCCGCAAGATGCTCTTCTCGATGCGGGACGACAACGGGCGGTTCCAGGTATTCGAGATCGACGTAAACGGCAGCGGCCCGCGCCAGGTCAGCCGCGGCGACCAGGCGGATGTCGACAGTTACGACGCCTGTTATCTGCCCGACGGCGGGATTATTTTCTGTAGCTCGGCCGTGTTTCAGGCGGTGCCCTGCAACGGGATGTCGGTGGAAGTGCTCTTCCGGATGGACGCCGACGGGCGGGGCGTGCGGCAGCTCTGCTTCGAGCAGGACCACGACTTCAACCCGGTGATGTTACCCAGCGGCCGCGTGCTCTATCTCCGCTGGGAATACTCCGACCTTCCCCATGCCCACAGCCGGTATCTCTTCTCGATGAACCCCGACGGCACTGGGCAGATGCCCTATTACGGCAGCAGTTCCTATTGGCCGAACTCGACTTTCGCCGCCCGGCCGATCCCCGGCTCCTCGGGCAAGTTCTGCGGCATCGTGGCCGGACACCACGGGTCGTACCGCGAGGGCGAGCTGGTACTGTTCGATATCGGCAAGGGACGCCGCGAGGCCGAGGGGGCCGTTCAGCGTATTCCCGGCCGCGGCAAGCGGGTCGAGCCGATTGTGGCCGACTACCTCACCGCTGAAAGCTGGCCCAAGTTCTCTCATCCGTATCCGCTTTCGGAAAAGTACTACTTGGTCACCTGCAAGCTCGATGAGCGTTCGCCTTGGGACCTTTGCCTGGTCGACGTTTTCGACAACATCGTGTCGATCCACCACGTCGACGGTTATGCACTCTTGGAACCGATCCCCCTGAGGAAGACCGCGCGGCCGCCGGTTATCCCCGAGCGAATCGATCCGAAGCGCAAGGACGCGATCGTCTACCTGGCCGATATCTACCACGGCGAAGGGCTGCGGGGCGTGCCCCGTGGCACGGTCAAACGGCTGCGGCTGATCACCTACCATTTTGCCTACCAGGGCGGCGGCGGGCTGTTGGGCGTGGTGGGGCTCGACGGACCGTGGGACATCAAACGCGTGCTGGGGACCGTGCCCGTCGAGCCCGACGGCTCGGCAACGTTCCGCGTGCCCGCCAATACGCCTATCGCCCTGCAGCCGCTGGATGCCGAAGGCAAGGCCCTGCAGCTTATGCGGAGTTGGTTCGTCGCCATGCCCGGCGAGGTGCTTTCCTGCACCGGCTGCCACGAGTCGCCGAGCAGCACGCCGACTGATTTGCCCTACGTGGCCTTGGGCCGCAAGCCTTCGAAGATCACGCCCTGGTACGGACCGCCGCGAAACTTCAGCTACCGGCTTCAGGTCCAGCCGGTGATCGACCGCTACTGCGTCGGCTGCCACGACGGCGCGGATCGGCCCGACGGCCAGCAGATACCCAACCTGCGTGGCGACGTGCAAATCACCGATTGGAAGAAGGTCGACTCGCCCCGCGTGAGCGGGATCTTCTCGGTCGGCTATGCGGAGCTACAGCGGTTCGTTCGCCGGCCCGGCATCGAAAGCGACATCCACCTGCTGCGGCCGCTGGAGTTCCATGCCGACACAACCCAACTGGTGCAGATGCTCGCCAAGGGACACCACGACGTCGCCTTGGACGCGGAGGCCTGGGACCGGCTGATCACCTGGATCGATCTGAACGCCCCCTATCACGGCACATGGAGCGAGGCGGGAGCGAAGCTCGGCGATCAGCGGCGGCGACGACGCGAACTCCGCCTTCTCTATGCGGGCGTGGACGAGGATCCGGAGTCGCTCCAAGATGTCGAGCCACCCAAGGTCGAACCAATCGTGCCGAAGCCGGTGCCGCCAACCGACCCGCCGGCCGTTGCCTGTGCGGGCTGGCCGTTCGACGCGGCGGAGGCTGCCAGACGTCAGGCTGCGGCTGGCACGGCGACGCGCGGCACGGTCGAACTGGGCGACCGAATCACAATGGAAATGGTGTTGATCCCGCCGGGCCAGTTCGTCATGGGCGGGACGCATGGGGAGGCCGACGAGCAACCGCCGACCCGGGTGAGCATCGCAAGGCCGTTCCGGATGAGTACCCGCGAAGTGACGAACCGGCAGTTCGCGCTGTTCGAGGCGTCGCACGACAGCCGCTTCGAGTCGAAGAACGGATACCAGTTCGGCGTGACCGGGTTTGCCTTGAACGGGCCGGATCAACCCGTGGTTCGTGTCTCCTGGCGGCAGGCGATGGACTTCTGCCGCTGGCTGTCGGAGAAGACCGGCGAGCGGTTCTCGTTGCCGACCGAGGCCCAATGGGAATACGCGGCTCGCTCAGGCACGGCCACGCCGTGGTTCTACGGCGATTCGAACGCCGACTTCTCGAAATTCGCCAACCTCTCCGACGCCAAGATGACCGAATTCGCTACCCTCTCGGACACCATCTACACGCCGCTTAAGAACCCGTCGAAGTACGACGACTGGATCCCCAAGGACTCCCGCTTCAACGACGGTGCTCTGCTATCGGTCTCCCCGGGCCGCTACCGGCCGAACGCCTGGGGGCTGTTCGACATGCACGGCAACGTTGCCGAGTGGACGCGAACCGTCTACCGGCCCTATCCCTACCGCCCGGACGACGGTCGCGATGCCCCGTCTACCGCCGGCCGCAAGGTGGTTCGCGGTGGCTCCTGGCGCGACCGTCCCAAGCGTGCCACCTCGGCCTTCCGCCTGAGCTACCCGGCCTATCAGCGCGTCTACAACGTGGGCTTCCGCGTGGTGGCGGAGGTGAAGCCCGACGCCATCGCGGCCGACGAGAGCAGGCCGTAGAGCTTGGTTGGCGTGGCGATGTATGATACTCGAAGTGTGAGCGCAAGGCGCCGCCGTTGATAAATGGTAACGAAGAAGATCGTGTACATCAGCGGCGCAACTCCCCGCGTCCGCCGCATGCGCTTGTTGGCATCTATATCAGACGGTCATACTCATCATGACGCCCAATCCAGACCCAGATGAGGTCTTCACCGTCCGGCACGGCGAGCGCTCTGTGCGCGCTCCCAATTCGCGCGGACCAGAACTTGCCAACTTTCTTGAAGCGTAGCGACGGATGCGCGGGATTGGCCTTCAGCAACGCGAAACTTTTGTCCGCTAACCGACGGATCTCTATTGGCGCCGCGGAATAGAGATTCCAGAACCGTCTTGTCGCTCGATGCTTCATAAAGGACGCAGCCCTCCCTGGCGATTCTCTTCCTCTGCCTCTCTTACGAGAAAGTCAAGCTTCCCGGAAGCGGAATCGTCTTCAATCTGGCGATCCCAGGCATCCCAGTCGCGTTGGAGGAACCATTCACGCAACCGACGATACTCGTCGATAGGGAGCGCATCGATCGCCTTTTCGATTTCCTCAATCGGAGTCATGATCATTTTCCCTTAATCTTCAGACGCACAGGGCCTTCGAGAATACTTCGGCGGCTCCAATTCATCTCCCGGTTCTGTCACGTCTTCGGAAGGTTGCCGAAATCTTCAGCAACGCAAGCAGCCTCCCAAGTTTCGTGATCCCACCAGTATACAGCATGTTGGAGTGTTTCAGGGGTATCGTCCATAGGCAGCAGGATTAGCAAGTCACCGCCGCCATTTGCGCCGATTGCAACGGCGGTCTCCGGAAACCCGTAACAGTTCTTTCGTGCGTTCGCCGTTTCACGATCAATGCTGCTGCACGTTCGCTGAATCCGTTTTCTGTCTGACGCATCCAAGAATGGGTAAAGCTGGAACTGGTCAACTGACGTTCGAACGGAATCGCCATTCATCGCGACCATCGATGTGACGACACCAGCCGGGAACTTCACGCCGAGTTTCTTCTCGGTTTCATGCACCCATTTTGTGTCGACGGGAAATGGCATGTCGATCCCGAATTCTTGAGTGACAGAACTTATTGTTCTACACAAATCTTCATCGCCCGGGGACGTTGGCCCGGGGGGATACCGGTAGCATAGAGTGGCAATACGCGTGGGGTCAAGTACTTGCGACGATTATGCGCCACGGTTACGCTAACTTTTTACGCGAGAAGAAGTCGGCGACGCCATAGCGGCCGACGCGGGGCGGCGGTAGAGCTTGGCCAACGTGGCGATGTATCTGATCCATCGTTTATGCGGGGGCGCATTGATACCGGCCGCCCGCTGGCAACCGCCTGCCACGTCTCCCTTCCGCCCGGCCGAGACATTCAAGTGGGGGGCCTTCCGATGGCGACGGCGCGTGTGTACACTGGATGGATGGTCGTACCCCACTGGTCCGGTGGCGAGCCGCGTCCGAATGATTACCATCGCGCAATTCATCGAGCGTCTGTCGCAAAGCGGGCTGATCGAGCCCGCCGACGTCAGTGCCTTCATCGAGGCGATTCCCGCCGACAAACGGCCACAAAAGACGGAAGCCCTGGCCAAAGAGCTTGTTCGGGCCGGTAAGCTCACCAAGTTCCAGGCCAAAGCAATCTACCAGGGCAAGGCCAAGGGGCTGGTCTTCGGCGACTACGTCGTGTTAGACAAGCTGGGCGCGGGCGGCATGGGCGAAGTGCTCAAGGCCCGCCACCGAAGGATGGACCGCGTGGTCGCCCTGAAAATCCTTCCGCCACAAAGTGTCGATTCCGAGCAGGCGATCCAGCGCTTCCAGCACGAAGTCAAGGCGGCCGCGCGGCTTACGCATCCGAACATCGTTACCGCCTACGATGCGGGTGAACAAGCGGGCGTGCACTATCTGGTGATGGAACTCGTCGACGGGCAGGACCTGGCCGTGCTGGTCAAGCAGGTGGGCGGCCTTTCGGTGTCTCAGGCGATCGACTGCACGCTTCAGGCGGCCAAAGGGCTCCAGTACGCCCACGGCGAGGGCGTGGTTCATCGCGACATCAAGCCGAGCAATCTGCTGCTGGACAATCACGGCACCGTCAAGATCCTCGACATGGGCCTAGCCCATATCAGCGACGGAGCAGCCGGCAAGGAGCGGCTAACGCAGACTGCCCAGGCGATGGGCACCTGCGACTACATGGCCCCCGAGCAGGCCGAGGACGCCCGACACGCCGACCACCGCTCCGACATCTATTCCTTGGGCTGCACCTTGTATCGGCTCCTTTGCGCCAAGCCTCCCTACCCGGGCGAGACGCCGATCCAGGTCCTCTTGGCCCATCGCGAAAAGCCGATCCCCTGGCTGCGCCAGGCGCGGGACGACGTGCCGGTCGAACTGGACGCAATCTACCGGAAGATGGTCGCCAAGCGGCCGGAGGAGCGTTACCAGTCGGCCGGCGAACTGATCGGGCCGTTGGAGTCGCTACGAACACGCTTGCGGGGCGAGTCGTCCGACGCCTCGGAATCCTCCAACGCCGAGTTGCGGTCGTTCTTCGTGGGCCTTTCGCAACAGCGGAAACCATCATCCGCCACGGCCACCCGGCCGACGCGGAAGAAGTCGCCCGGCGGCACGGCGAAGGAAGAAACGCAGTCCTATCACGCCGAGGTCGAGAGCCAGGGCGATGCAGGGTCGGCCATGCGAAGCGAGCCCCGGCAGGTCGGTGCACGGACCGCCGGCTCGGCGAAAGGGTGGAACTGGCTTCGCTTGACCCGCCCCACGGGTCTTCTCCGCTACGTCGGCATCGGCGGCGGAGCGGCCCTCTGCCTGGTGCTCCTGGGCCTCTTGATCGCCGTGCTCCGCCCCGGCGACGATAGTAATTCCCCTGGCCTGGTTCCGGGAGAGGGGCCGGGGGTGAAGGCTGCTCCGCCCGCCGCCGTCGCTCCCTTCGATGCGACCCAAGCGAAGAAACACCAGCAAGCCTGGGCCGACTACCTGGGCGTACCGGTCGAGACCACCAACTCCATCGACATGAAGCTGGTCCTCGTCCCTCCGG
>CAZDHN010000302.1:0-7795 GCA_964505115.1 uncultured Planctomycetaceae bacterium | reverse complement strand
AGGGGCGAGGGGCGAGGGGCGAGGGGCGAGGGGCGAGGGGCGAAATCCACACGACTTCAACCAGGGAAGCAGCGCGAATGCTGGGAATTGATCTTAACGCCGACGATTATCTCGACCGACTGGAAGCGGAAATCAAGCGAGTGGATCGGGCAGCGGTGGGCCAACTGGCCGACCTGATCCACGACGCCTGGGAGAAGGGCCGCTCGGTATTCGTCTTCGGAAACGGCGGCTCGGCAACCACCGCCTCGCATCTGGCCGAGGATTTTGGCAAAAACTGCCTCGCCGAAAACGTGCCTCGCGATCAGGCCAAACGGCTGAAGATCATCAGCCTGACCGACAATACCGGCTGGATCACCGCGATCGGTAACGACCTGGGCTACGACCAAATCTTCGTCGAGCAATTGATGCACTACGCCGTGCCGGGCGATTTGGCCGTCGCCATTAGCGGGTCGGGTAACAGCCCCAACGTTCTGGCCGCCATCCAGTGGGCAAACGCCGCCGGGCTGGTCACTTTCGGCATGACGGGCTTCGACGGCGGCCGGCTCAAGCAGATGCAAACCGCCGGCCTGCACGTCGCCCTAGACGACATGGCCATGGCCGAAAGCATCCACATGGCCGTCTGCCACTGGGTCGTCGACGATCTCTACGCACGCATCAACCAAACCGGGCGATATGCCGAATGTGCTCGGTAGCCGGATTCGCAAGAATTCGGTTCTTCGCAGCGCGGCTGAATTCTTGCGAATCCAGCTACACGGCCAGTAACCCGGCTCGGAGTCAACCGAATAGAAAACGCCCGGCGGTCGAAGGCGGCGAGTTTGCCGCGATCAACCACCGGGCGTTGGTGGTATCTACTTGGCCGCGTTTAGAAATCGGCGTCGTCCAACATGCCCGCCACGTTGACTCCACTGCCAGCCTGTTGATAGGCGGCCTGGCTGTTGGGTGTCATCAAGTGCTGGTAGACGCGGTAGTTGATGGAATCGTCAAGGAACGTGACGTGGCCGTCGCAAAAGGCCGTGACCACTCCGCCACCGTGGTAGGAGGAGACGTGATCGGCAAGCTTGGCGTTGCCCATGTCGGCCGTGCTAGTGGCCCAGCGCCAGCAGAAGCCCCACTTATTTTCGGCCAACGTGGCGGTCTCCGGGTTCACTCCCCACAATGCGCCGGATATGGTCTGCCGGCGTTCCGAGAGCAACAGGGTTGCGTGTGCGCCATCGTGGCTGCTGATGTAGTCCAGCGACACTTTCAGGCCAAACTGCGATCCGTTGAGGGGCTTTAATAGATAGTGGCACACGCCGTTTGCCGCGCTGCGCGCGGTCGTGGTGCCGGTGTCGTTCGGTGTGTACAGTTCCGCCGTGGCTGTAGGCAGCCGGGAATCGGCAGTGGTGTTGGTAATGGAATCCCAATTGTCGGTCAACCCGGCGTTGACTACGTACGCCAAGGGCGTTGAACCGGCCGCGGTCTGTTCGGGCGGATCACTTGGGCAAGTCAACATTCTCAGGAAGACGAGGCCATCGGATAGTGTATCGGGATCGCCGGAATCATAGTAGGGATCCTGCTCGCTCCATCTGTTCCACAAATCGTTACGTTCGATGAACGGAAACAGGGGTACAATCCAGCAGACCTGGTTCATGGTGCGGACGGACGTTTCCTGATCCATGTAGGGCACCGTCGACTCGTAGCCCGGAAAGCTTCCGCGGCTCGCCTCGTAGTGGAGCAGCGCCAGGCTGAGCTGCTTCTGTTGGTTCGTGCAGGTTGCCCTGCGCGCCGCCTCTCGCGCGGCTTGAACGGCGGGCAGCAGCAATGCCATCAACATGCCGATAATCGTGATCACCACCAGCAACTCGACGAGTGTAAAACCGCGAGCAGACCGGCGGTAAGCACAATCCCGCGCTACATAACATCTTCGCATTTGCCGATTCATGGCAGACCTCCAACTGTTCCGGTTTCAAGGCATATCCAAAATCAACTCGGCAATCCTTCCCGACGGCCTCTCTTCCACAATGTGGGACGGGAACAATCGCCATCATACAGACGAACGCTGCATTCAGATAGCCTTAGGAGTAGACTCCTTGCCCTATGAGCATTGTCTCAAATTCGGGCGAATAATTCCAGACTTTTCCCTCGGAATTCGGGAATTTGTCGAAAATCAACAAATACCCGCTCAAAGCCTGACCCGCACGGGGGGTGCCGGCATGCAGCCGCGGACCTGCCGGCGTGAGCATGGTCCCTTCCGGCAAGATGCGCGGCATGGTCGGACTGGGCGGGGGACTGGCCCTTTTTTCGGCCTGTCCCCCTCGCGCTACCCGTAGCTGAATTCGCAAGAATTCAGCCGGAACGCGAAGCACCGAATTCTTGCGAATTCGGCTACATAAGCCGCCGGCAAGCCATTTTCCGCCAGCAAAACAAAAGCACGTCTAAACGACTGGAGTTTTTTTCCGTTTCCTGAGACAATAAGGTCATAGGGCGAGAGTTGGTTTCAGGAAGAGGTACACACGAGATGGCCGATCGAAAGCGGATCGGGTTCACGCTGGTCGAGTTGTTGGTGGTGATCACGATCATCGGCCTGCTAGTGGCCCTGTTGCTGCCCGCCGTTCAAGCCGCCCGCGAAGCGGCCCGACGCGCACAGTGCATCAATAATCAGGCGCAACTCGGCAAGGCGGCAGCCCAGTTCGAGATTGCCAAGCAGCGGTTTCCGGGCTACATCAACCAACTGCCCAACAATCGGGCCAGTTGGGCCGTGATGCTGTTTCCTCACATGGGTCGAGTGGATTTGTGGCGCATTTGGAACGACCAACCATATACGACCGATACCGACGGTGACGGCATCTACGACGGCTGTGTCCGGATCGATACGCTGATTTGTCCCAACGACGACGACGCGAGCGAAGATACCCAGCTTAGCTACGTGGCCAACTGCGGCCTGCGGGATAATCCCAACCCCGCGGATACCCTTCCGCCCGACTGGCCGGCAAATGGCGTCTTTCAAGACCACTATGCTTATCCGAGTGGTGGACACCCTCGAGCGATCTGCATGATGTCGGACGTCAAGGACGGCACGGCCTCGACGCTCTTGTTTTCCGAGAATCTTCAGGCCTGGAGTTGGGATGCGCAAGGCGACTGGGTGACCAACACGGCGGCCGAAATGTACGGTGGGTTTGTCTGGTGGTACGATAGCCTCACTCCCGCCGCGCCGCGACCGATCAACTCGAACAGAAGCGGTTCCAGCCAAGCCGCCAACATCAATTTCGCTCGGCCTTCCAGCAATCATCCGGGCGGGGTGGTCGTCACGTTTTGCGACGGGCACCAGCAGTTCCTCGGCGAGGATATCAACTATCTGGTCTACGCCCTGCTGATGACGCCAAACGGCGGCCAGGCCCGTCAAGCCGGCAACACGACTTCAGTCGGGACCCCCTGGACCAACACTCGCCTGCAAGCCGGCGATTACGAGTAGGCCGGGTTGTGGCAGCGTTTGCCGCGGCAAGGGACGCATGAGGGTGTTGAGCCCGGGTAGTTGCCAAACAGCTTCCCACCGGGGCAGGCCCGGTGGTGATCACGTGCGGCACCGCGTAATCCGCTTCAGGCGGCTGAAGTGTTATCAACTACTCACTACCCACCATACCGATTAAACGACGCCCGCTTCGCAAACGCCAGTTTCTCCTTCTGCGACCCCGGTTTGGCGGCGACCCCCAAGGGCAACACGATACGGACGGTATGCCCGTCGGGCACGCCCAGCAGTTCGGCTATCTGCTCGGCCACGTTGTTAAAGCGGAGCACGCCGTCGAGCCAGACGGTGTCGTAGCCAAGCGCGACGATGGCCAGAAGCATGTTCTCCACGGCCGCCGCGCAATCCTCCACGGCAAACGACATGCCCTTATACGCGGCTCGCGGATCGGTCACGCAGACGATCATCGCCTTGGCCGTGTTGGCAACCGGCCGGTCAAGTATTTTGGCGAGTTGGGCCAGCAGAGCCGGGTCGTCGACGATCACGAAAGAGGTGACCTGCTCGTTCATTCCCGACGGCGCTTGAATGCCCGCCTGAACAATCCGCTGGAGGTCGGCTCGGCGGACGCGCGCGTCGGTGAACTCTCCCCGATAGCTATAGCGTTTCTCGATCGCTTCAAATACGTCCATTGGCGTTTCTCCGCTTAACGTAACACTTCAGCCGTCTGAAGCAATTGACCACGGATTACACGGATTTCACGGATAACAGGGAGAAGACGACGCTAGCGTCATTATTGCGAGCTTACCAACATATCCGTGTTATCCGTGAAATCCGTGGTTTGCTTCATTCGACTGAACAGATACCTCTTAACATGTTTCCTTCTTTGCGCCTTTGCGTGAGTTTCCTGCTTGTCTGTTCGCCCGAGGTTATCGCCTAGCCGTTCATCGGCTCTTGCCGAAGGCGGCGACCAGATCAACGATTTTCCGCAGTGTATCCGGCTCGGGCAGTGGCAGCTTGAGATACGACTGGCCGGTCCGTTGGTCGCGGTCGAGCAGGACGCCGGGAATACCCGATCCGCCGTCGGCCGATCCTTGTTGTTCGTTGTTCGCCACCGCTTGGCCGAATTTTTCCAGAAGCGTCATGCCGGCCGCCAGCACGTCGGACCAGACCCGTTCGGACGCAGGCACCGCCGGCTCCGGCTTCTGCTCCGCCTCTCGGCGGTCCGCCTGCTCGGGCAGTTCCTCGGCTTGGATCCCGGTCGGCCGTTCGGTCTCTTGCGACATGGAGGGCTCTTGCGGCATGGAGGGCGGGATGGAGCCGGAGGCCTTTTCCACCGATTCCATGAACTTCCCCAGTCGGGTGCCGTCGAGGAAGACTTCATCCTTGCCACCGTCGAGCACGCCGGTGAACATCGATTTCTTGAACGCCAGCAGGCCGAGCATTCCTTCTTCGATCGTGCCCTGCGAGATGAAATGGGCCACGGTTACCGGCCGGTGTTGACCCAGCCGATGCACCCGACCGACCCGCTGTTCGAGCACGGCCGGGTTCCAGGGTTGGTCGAGGTTGATCACGGCGCTGGCGTTTTGCAGATTGAGCCCCACGCCGCCGGCGTCGGTCGAAAGGAACAACCGGCAGGAGTCGTCTTCCTTGAACTGTTGGATAAGGCCCCTCCGCTTCGGGCTGGGCACGCCGCCGTGGAACATGACGTGCCCCCATCGAGTCTCTTCCAGCCGGCGAATGACCAGTTCGTGCATTCGCAACCACTGGCTGAAAATGACCACTTTGGTCCGCGATTCCTCGAGCAGATCGGACAACAGGTCGATCACCTCATCGGCCTTGACGCCGTGGTCGGTCTCGTGGTCGAGCAGATAGGTGCTGTTGCACGACATTCGCATGTTCTGCAGTGAGATCCGCAATCTGAGTTGGTCGGCCTCGGAGAGGAAGCCGTAGCGGCGCCACTTGTGAACGATGCGAGCGACCGTCTCGCGGTTCTCCTCGTGATGATCCATCTGTTGCGGCGTCATCGGCACGAAGAACCGTTTGTCCATCCGCTCGGGCAACTCGTCGAGAACCTTTTCCTTGGTGCGTCGGACGAGGATCGGCTCGAGCGTCTCGGTTATCTTGGAAAGATGCCGATAGCCGACCACGCGACCGTTCTCGTCCACGTGCTGGTGTTCCGCAAGGAAGCGGAACATGGGTCCCAGGCGGTGCCGGTCGATGAATTCGACGATCGAATGCAGTTCCTCCAGGCGGTTTTCCAGCGGCGTGCCGGTCAGCACGAAGGCGTATTCCGACTGAAGTTGCTTGACGGCCTGTGCCGTTCGCGTCTTCCAGTTCTTGATCCGCTGCGCCTCGTCGAGGATTATCAGGTCGGGTTGCCAGGCCTCGATCAATTCCAGGTCGCGATAGATCACGTCGTAGTTGGTCAGCTTGTAGAACGAATCGGTTCGGTACAACTCGGCCCGACGCCGCGAGAGCCCCTCCACCACCAGGGTGTCGCGATCGGTGAACTTTTCGATCTCCTGCTGCCACTGGTGCTTCAACGAGGTGGGCGAAATGACCAACACGCGCTCGATACCCGCGGTTTGCGCGAGAATTTCGGCCGCGGCAATCGCTTGGATCGTTTTGCCGAGTCCCATGTCGTCGGCTATCAGGCAGCGGCCCGTTCTGGCGGCAAACAGCGTGCCTTCCTTCTGGTACGGATAGAGCGATGTCTTGAGCAGTTTGTTGAGCGCCGGGCTGCGAACGCCCCTCGGGAATGCCTTGTCGATCTGTTTCCGCAACAACTGCCCGTCGCGAACCTGGGCGATGAAGCGGATCGCGTCGTCGTGACAGCGAACCTCGTGGCTGCCCGTTCCCGCCTTGCGCATGAACAGGTGGAAGCGCGAATAGGCATCGTCCTTGAGTTGGCCCCGTTGGTTGAAATCCTGCTGGTCGAAGTAACGTCGGGCGTAGCTCTGAAACTGCTTGGGGCAATCGATACCCGGCCGGAAAACCACCTCGCGCTTGGCGCCGTACTGGAGATACACTTCCGAATAGGCCGACTGGAACCCGAGCGCCAGCGCGGTCTTGGCCCCGCGCTTTCGGCCCAGCTTGGCCAGCACGAACTCGACATGCTTGCAGGTGCCCAGCGTATTGACCGCGAAGTCGGGGCAGGAGCAGTAATTCTCGCCCAACGCCTGACCGCGAATGGCCACGCGGTACGTCCGCTCGGTTTGGGGATTGGTGACCTCGAACTCCGAGAAAATCGGCTCCCGGCCGACGTTCTTCATCTTGAAATCCTGCTCCCGCCCATACTGCCTCCGTAACTCCACCTGCCACGCCTCGAGCGACATCTCGGCCGGCTTGCGGAGTCGGGAGATACGTTTTGGTTTTGGCTTGGGCTTGGGCTTGGAGCCCTTTTTCCGCCTTCGGGCCGCGCGCGTCTTCGTCGCCTGGCCGCGACTGGAACCCGTCTTGCCGTTTGTGTTCACTTGCGATGACATCTGAACCTCCCTGGTCTTCAATCCGTCCGGACCGGTTGACTTGTACGCAGTTTCACTTGTACACAGTGCGGCAGGGCCGCCAACCAAAGTACACAGCTTACTCCCCGGCCGGAAAATCTCCAAGGGGGGTGAGTTGTCAACCGGGTTTCTTTAGGAGATTGGAACTTCGACACAACGTTTTCCCCTTTTCCCTTCCTTCTTCTTCCCTCCCCAGCAAACCGCGATTTGCACCTCGTCTAGCGGACCGACGCCCAAAGCTTGCAAATCGGCCGGGAACCGATACAATCTCGGATGGTACGACTATTGGCGACGGGCGCCACGAAAGGGGACAGGTCCATGTTTTCGGCTTGCACTTCCGGCGAAATGGACAATTGATCGGCCGAAAAATGGACCAGTTCCCCTCCGCTTTAACCAATCCGCCGCAAAACACTTGAGGGAACGGACCGATGAGAAAAACACTTGGAAGAACACTGGCTTTCTGCACGTTTGGACTGATCGTGGCTTGGAGTTCTCTGGCTCTCTCGGCCGAGTGGAAAGTGGGGCTGGCACGGGCCGACATCACGCCCACCGAACCCATCTGGATGGCCGGATACGCTTCGCGAGATCATCCCTGCGACGAAGCCATCCATCCGCTCTGGGCGAAGGCGATGGTAATCGAAGACAAACAAGGCAGCCGCGTGGTGATAGTGGGCACCGACCTGATCGGGTTCTCGCGGCAAGTTGCCGACGCGGTCACCCAGCGAATTGCCAAATCGACCGGCATTGAGCAGGGACGAATCGTGCTGAATTCGTCGCACACGCATTGCGGACCGGTTATGCTCAGTTGTGCTTCGGTGGCTTACCCCAATGACGAGAAACTCTGGGCGCC
>CAZDHN010000301.1:0-7850 GCA_964505115.1 uncultured Planctomycetaceae bacterium | reverse complement strand
GGTTCCCCGGCGGAACCCCCTTGATCCGCGCATTGACTATGCAAAGATCAATAATCACCAATCCACGTCCCGCACGGCACTTACTGGCAATGATTGACAACCCCGGCCAGTTAGGCCAAACTCCGGGCTGATTCAAACGCCGATCAGCATTTTGGACGGCTTTATCGGACTGTTCTCCAACGTTGCCAAAGGAATGCCGAGATGTTTTTGCTGGAAAGCTATCAGATTGCCGTGGCCTTTTGTATCGTCACCATGCTTTGCTGGGGTTCCTGGGCGAACACCCAGAAGTTGGCCGGAAAGACTTGGCGGTTCGAACTCTTCTATTGGGATTACGTCATCGGCGTGCTCTTGATGGCGCTGATCTTCGCCTTCACGCTGGGGAGTTCCGGTGAGGCGGGACGCGGGTTCCTGGAAGACCTCGCCCAGGCCGACGCGAGGAATCTCGGCTCGGCATTGCTGGGTGGAATTATCTTCAACGCCGCGAATATTTTGCTGGTGGCGGCAATCGCCATCGCCGGCATGTCGGTCGCCTTTCCGGTCGGCATCGGCTTGGCACTGGTCATCGGCGTGGTGGTCAACTACCTGGCACAACCGAAAGGCGATCCGATCGTTCTGTTCGTCGGCGTGGCTCTGATCGCGGCGGCCATCATCCTCGACGCCTTGGCCTACCGCCGCTTGCCCAACCAGGGGAAAGGCGGCGGCGCCAAGGGACTCATTCTGGCCGTACTCTGCGGTATTCTGATGGGCTATTTCTATCGATTCGTGGCCGCCTCGATGTCGGCCGACTTCGTCGAAATGGAGGCCGGCAAGCTCAGCCCCTATACGGCCATGGTCTGCTTCTCCCTGGGTGTTTTCGCCAGCAACTTCCTCTTTAACACCATCTTGATGCTCAAGCCGGTCAGCGGTACACCGGTTCCGTTGGGGGACTATTTCAAAGGAACGGCTGGGGATCACCTTTGGGGAATCGTCGGCGGAGCGATCTGGGCGGTTGGAATGACCTTCAGCATTATCGCCTTCGGAATTGCCGGCCCGGCTATCTCCTACGGACTGGGGCAGGGAGCCACTCTGGTCGCCGCCTTCTGGGGTGTCTTCATCTGGAAGGAGTTTCGCGAGGCACCCTCCGGGACGAACGTGTTTCTCGCCTTGATGTTTCTCGGTTATATCGTCGGCCTGGCACTGATCATCTGGTCGGGCGCGTAGTACACAGTAGTTGTCAGTTGATAGTTGTCAGTTATCAGTTATCAGTTGTCAGTCCAAGACTCATGGCAGCCGCTGTTTCCGATCTCTGACAACTACCAACTACCAACTACCAACTACCAACTATCAACTACCAACTACCAACTACTTCGGCCGCGTCGAGCCTAGTGGAAATTGGAGAAAGAACAACATGAGCACTCCACGCGTGGTGGTCGTCGGCAGCAGCAATACCGACATGGTGGTCAAGACGAAAAGCATCCCGGCTCTCGGCGAGACGGTTACCGGTGGCCAGTTCGTCATGGCCGCCGGGGGCAAGGGCGCCAATCAGGCCGTCGCCGCCGCCCGACTTGGTGCCGCCGTGACTTTCGTGGCCAAGGTTGGGGAGGATATGTTCGGCGATCGGGCAGTCGAAGGATACAAGCAAGAGGGCATCGACACCGACTACATCTTTCGCGATCCCGATAACGCCACCGGGGTCGCTTTGATCCTGGTCGACGAGCGGGGGGAGAACCTGATCTCCGTTGCCTCCGGGGCCAATCACGCCTTGACGGTCGAGGAGGTCGAGCAGGCCGCCGAGCGGATCCGCGCCGCCGACGTACTCATGCTCCAGTTGGAGTCTCCCATGGATGTCGTCTGCCGGGCGGCTGAATTGGCGGCCGACGCCGGCGTGCCGGTGATCCTCGATCCGGCACCCGCGCCCGACTCGCCGCTACCGACCTCGTTGCTCGGGCATGTCACCTACCTGACGCCCAACGAAACCGAAGCCCGAATGTTGACCGGCGTGGCGGTCGAGGACGAGTCGTCCGCCCGAGAAGCTGCCCGGAAGCTCATCGAGCAGGGCACGCCGAACGTGGTGATCACCTTGGGAGCGAAAGGGGCGCTGGTCGCCGGCAGCGAGACATCCTTCGTGCCGGCCCAACGGGTCGAGGCTCTGGACAGCACGGCGGCGGGCGACGCCTTCAATGGCGGCCTGGCGGTGGCGCTTGCCCGCGGCGCGGCGATCTCCGAAGCGGTCCGCCAAGCCAGCTTCGTGGGCGCCCTTTCCGTCACTCGGATGGGAGCACAACCGTCTCTGCCGAGGCACGAAGAGGTCCGGCACGCTTAGTGCTCGTCACGCTGGAGCGTGATGGGTACGCGTGTGCCACTGCTTCGTGGAAGCAGTGCGGTTGACCGAAAAACGCGGGGTGCCACTGGCTCCGCCAGTGCTTTGGGTGTTCTTGAGGCTCCATCGTGTTTATGGGCAGAGGAAGGAAAAACGCCACGGCGGCACTCTTGCGCTGTCTCTAATTGCCCTGACCTCATCAACATGGCACGCGAATTGCTTCTTCATTGTCCGGGCGGCGTGGACCGCCTGGAATTAGTCCGGCCTGGAGACATTTGTAGCTTACGTGGCACGATCAACTGCAAGAATGTGCCAACTCCGGCCGGCCTGGTGTGAAGCAATTGCAGGGTAACGGGTCTTTCGGCGACCGCTATTCGCCAAAACACGCGATGGGCGGTGCCGAGTCAACGAAAAGGAGTAGTGTCATGAGAACGAGAACAGTTTCAGTCGCGGTTTGCTTGCTTGTGCTGGGCTTGGGAACGTCGGTGGCCAATGCCCAACGCGGCATGGGAGATACGTCGGGCGTGGCAAGCCAGGCGGTCAAGCCCAAGACGGTATCGCTTGAAGGGTCGATTCTTTCGGTCGAGACGGGGCCCTGCAAGCAGACGACCGGCCGGGCCACCGTGGGCACGCACGTCATGCTCCAGGCGAAGGACGGCAAGCAGCTTAACGTGCATCTTGGGCCCGACCTGGCGGTCGCCCCCATCGCTAGGCAACTGCCGACCGGCACGGGCGTCATAATCACGGCCTTTCGGACGGAGAAAATGCCCGAGGACCACTACGTGGCCCAGTCGATCACCGTTGGCGAAAAGGTCCTCACGCTGCGCGACCAGAACCTGCGCCCGGTTTGGGCCGGCCAGGGGGCCAGATACATCCGAGGGCAGGGCGGCTACCAGATGGGGCCCGGCTACGGACGTGGATACGGCCAGGGCGCCAACGGCGGCTGGGGACGCGGTCGGGGTTACGGCCGTGGACGCGGTCACGGCGGCGGTCGTTGGTAGCAAACGGCCGCGCGCCACGGAATGGGACAGGTCCATGTTTTCGGCTTGCCAGCGAAACGAAATGGAAAATCAATCGGCCGAAAAATGGACCAGCCCCCGGGCGTCACTCCACCAGCACCGTCGCCAGCACTTGCAGTACTTGGGGTTAGAGCCCCTCTTGTCAAACCTTCTCGCGCGGCTTGAGTTCTCGTGACCGGATCGCTAGCATGGAGGTCGTCGGTCTGATTGCATCTAGCCCCACGTGAGGAGATTCGTCATGGTACGCCGCGTTGCCTTGCTGTCGATCGCAGTAGCATGCCTTGCCACCACGGCGTCGCTGCGCGCGGCGGAGGTCAAGCAACTGGAAACCCTGCTGAACCGGCCGATTATCGGCGCCGAGTTGGGCCAGAGCGAAGTGCAAGACTACTGCGAAGCCCGCGTGCCGCGAATGCCCAAGGTCGACTCGGTTGCCCAATGGGAGGCTCACGCCAAGCGGATGCGGGCCGATACACTCGAAAAGATTGTCTACCGTGGCGAAGCGGCCAAGCGTTGGCGCGATGCTCCGAGCAAAGTTGAATGGCTGGAAACCATCCCCGGCGGACCCGGCTACCGGATCAAGAAACTCCGCTATGAAGCACTGCCCGGCCTCTGGATCCCCGCCCTGCTTTACGAACCGGAGAAGCTGTCGGGCAAGGTGCCGGTCGTGATGAACGTCAACGGGCACACGGGGCTGGGTAAGCAGTATCCACCCAAGCAGGTCCGCTGCATCAACCAGGCCAAGCGGGGCATGCTCGCTCTGAACGTCGAATGGCTGGGAATGGGCCAACTCCGCACGGTCGGCGCGCACTACGCGATGAACCAAATCGATCTGTGCGGAACCAGCGGGCTGGCACCGTTCTACCTTAACATGAAGCGCGGGCTGGACCTGCTGCTGAGCCTCGAACATGCCGATCCAACCCGCGTCGCCGTGGCCGGGCTATCCGGCGGCGGATGGCAGACGATCATCATCAGTTCGCTCGACGAGCGTGTAACGCTGGCCGACCCGGTAGCCGGCTATTCCAGCTTCCGCACCCGGGCCCGATTCCTTTCCGACCTGGGCGATTCGGAGCAGACACCCAACGACCTGGCCACCGTGGCCGACTACGCCCAACTGACCGCCATGCGAGCGCCCCGGCCGACCCTGTTGACGTTCAACTCGAAGGACAACTGCTGCTTCGCGTCGGGCCACGCGCTCCAACCGCTGTTGGACGCCGCCAAACCGATCTTCCGACTGTACGGCAAGGAAGCCGCGCTCCGCTGGCACGTCAACGACGACCCAGGCACGCACAACTTCGAGAAGGACAACCGCCAGGCATTCTACCGCATCTTGGGAGATTTCTTCTACCCGGGCGATAAGAACTTCGATCCCAAGGAAATTCCCACCGCCGACGACGAGATTAAGACGTCCGAACAACTTGAGTGCAAAGTACCGGAAGACAACGCCACCTTCAACAGCCTGGCCAAGGAGCTTGCGAAAAACCTGCCCCGGCAGGCCGAGTTACCCAAGGAAAAGAACGCCGCGCTGGCCTGGCAGAAGCAGCGCCGCGCGGCGCTAGGCGAGATTGTCCGGGCCAAGGACTATCAGGTTACGGCCGAGAAGACCGGTTGCGAGGAGAAGGGCGGGCTGAAAACAACCTTCTGGAAGCTGAAGATGGGCGACGACTGGACCGTCCCGGCGGTTGAGTTCGTCGAAGGCGCGCCGAAGCGGACGGCCCTGGTCGTTGCCGACGCCGGCCGGCGCAGCGCGGCGGCCGACACGGCCCGACTGCTGAAGGCGGGATATCGAGTGATCGCAATCGATCCGTTCTATTTCGGCGAGTCGAAGATCAAGAGTCGCGATTTCCTCTTCGCCCTGCTGGTGGCGGCGGTCGGCGACCGGCCGCTCGGGTTGCAGGCCGGCCAAACGGCGGCAACGGCTCGCTGGGCCCGAACGCAATTCAAGACCGGCCCGGTAGAGTTGGTCGCGCTCGGGATGCGCTCCAGCCTGATCTCGCTTGTCGCCGCCGCTTTGGAGGAGAAGGCCGTCGGGCAGGTCGAGTTGCACGGTTCGCTGGGTAGCCTCAAGGAGGTGATCGAACAGAACTGGTCGGTCAACCAGTACCCCGAGTTATTCTGCTTCGGCCTGCTGAAAGATTTCGACATCAAGCAGATAACGGCACTGGTCGCCCCGCGCCAGGCCACGTTTGTAAAAGCCGGCGATCGGGCCAAGACCGAACTGCCCGAACTGGCCGCCTGGTATCGACTGCTGGGCACCGACTTCGACCCGCTTCGCGAGCAGTGAGCAGTGAGCCATGAGCTATGAGCTATGAGCTATGAGCTATGAGCTATGAGCTATGAGCTATGAGCCATGAGCGATGAGCCATGAGCCATGAGCCATGAGCCATGAGCTATGAGCGATGAGCGATGAGCGATGAGCCTTTCGTAAGCCACGTTTTTCCTTGGCTCACTGCTCACTGCTCATTGCTCATTGCTCATTGCTCATTGCTCATTGCTCACTACTCGACCTTCTCGAAGCGCAGCACGTATTGGGCCTTCATCAGGTCGACTTCGTCGATGAACTTGAAGCCGGCGTCGGCCGCTTCCTTGATGACCGTCTTCTGGTCGGCCCGAACGTGGCCCATCACCCAGTCCTTGCTGACACCCTTCTCCTTCTTGTAATCGACGATGATCAGCCGGCCGCCGGGCCGCAGCGCCTTGTTAATCGAGGCCAGCATCTTGAAGGGAAACTCGAAGTGATGATAGGTGTCGCAAGTGAACGCCAGATCGATTGAGTCGGGTTTCAGTTCGGCCGAGGTCGGCGTGCAGAGCTGGCACTTCACGTTGTCGATGCCCTGCTGGCGGCAGGTCTTCTCGATGTGCTTGAGGAACGGCCCGGTGATGTCGACGGCCAGAACCGTTCCGCCCGGCTTCACCTTGGCGGCGAACGGCCGGGTGAACAGGCCCGTGCCGGCGCCGATGTCGGCAACCGTCATGCCCGGCTTGAGTTGGCAGGCGGCCACGATCTCGTCTCGCTTCTCGACGACATCGCGGTTCTCCCGCTCGTACGACTTGGCCGTCTTCTCGACGTTGGGTTTGTCGTATGGCTTGTTAACCCCCGGCTTGACGCTCTTCTCTTGTCCCCGTGCCGCGGCGGCGGGCAGAATCGAGATGGAAAGTCCAAGGCAGGCAAGCAGCAGCGTTCGTCGTGAGATCATCGTGGTGTCCTGTTGGTGGTTGGTCTCTGTTGCGGAAGGCCGGATGGTGGCGGGTGCCGGCAGCGCGAGGTTCCCGGCAGCGCGAGGTTCCCGGCGAGCGCGATCGTATCGGGACATTATATCAGATCGCGCCCCCAAGCGGCAATCAACGGCGAGTCCCGGCTGCCGGCCCACTTCCTTTCAGAATGCCCCAATAACAGGTGGGTAGGCTGCTACCCGAAACGCAAGAAACCGTCTATTGATCTTTGCATAGTCAATGCGCGGATCAAGGGGGTTTCGCCGGGGAACCGGGCTCTGTCTCTGCTCATTGGGCCCTCGATCATTGGCTATGCAAGGGTCAATAACAGGCCGGCTGTTTCAAAAAATCGGCCACCCCCTTGAGTTTCCAGGCCAGTAGCATAAACTAATATGGTTGCCGGCCATCAAAGGCCAAAGCAAAAGCCCCCTTAGCTCAATTGGCAGAGCAACGGACTCTTAATCCGTAGGTCGTAGGTTCGACCCCTACAGGGGGCACTTCGCAAGCCCTTGCTTATCAAGGGCTTGTGTCGTTTCTTGGGAAGACATTCGTCAAACCCGGGCGGAGTGATTTGATAATGGCCGCCAGCGGAAGCTGGCGGTTGCCCCCGAGCCACAACGTAACCGCCTCCACGCTTGAACAAACTGCCGGTCGGCCAGCCTTCACGGTTGCGATGGTCGTCAATTCAGGGTATATACCACGCACGGCCATGAACCGCGCTTTTGACGTCATTACATAATAAGGCGGAACCTCAGTTTGTGACCGCGTTGAGTATACCTCCAAAGATGCGATGTCGGGTTTCGCCAAGTAGTAGCACACAAACGAGGCGAGACTATAATGACGTGGGCTTCCCACTATCAATTATCAACTACGGACTATCCCCTATCAACTACCCACTACGTCGAAGGACCTTGCAGTATACATGCCTGATCTGCGCAAAGACCCGATTGTCGGCCGTTGGGTGATCGTGGCGAAGAGCCGTTCCAAACGGCCGCACGACTTCGAGGCTCCACCCCATCGCCGCCGCAAGCGGTTTTGCCCGTTCTGCGAAGGAAACGAAGACAAGACGCCGGGTGAAATCGTCGCCTATCGAACGCCGGGAAGCGAGCCGAACCGGGAGGGTTGGCGGGTTCGGGTGGTGCCCAACAAGTTCCCGGCTCTGGAAATCGAAGGCGAGTTGAACAAGCGGGGTGAAGGCATCTACGACATGATGCAGGGGGTGGGCGCCCACGAGGTGATTATCGAATCGCCCAAGCACGTGGCCAGCACTTCCGACCTGTCCGAAGAGGAGCTCCGCGAGGTGCTATGGGTCTACCGCGATA
>CAZDHN010000300.1:0-7855 GCA_964505115.1 uncultured Planctomycetaceae bacterium | reverse complement strand
TACTCCGTCGGGCGCTGGGCCTGGAAGAACGGCCCATCCGCGTATACGACCCGGTCTAGCAACTGGCGGTCGTCGACGAAGACGTGCTGGACCGGTTTGGCGTCGACACGGTGGAGCTTGGTCGCGGATTCGCCAGAGCGGATTCGCATTGGTCCGACTGGACACTACCCGACGGGACGCCCTGCCAGATGCCCGCCTGGGCCACGCCCGAGCGACAGGATAACCAATGGGTGCTCCGCTCTCGAAGCGGTCGAGTGATTGCCAGGATGCCCGACGGCGCGATCTACTTCGAGCAGTGCCACTGGCCGTATTTGGAGGAGGACGACTTCGACCGGCTGGACGAAGCCTTGGCGGAGAACATGTGGTGCGCCGTGCAGTCGCCGCCCGGCCCGCTTGCCAGCGGACCCGACGGCAGCCAAGTGCTGGCCGACGGCGCGCGAGCATTGCGCGAACAGACGGATCGGGCAATCGTGGGGCTTTTTGGCGGTAATCTACTGGAGGTCGGGCAGTTCCTCTATCGAAACGACAAGTTCTTCATGCTGCTGGCGGGTGATCCCGATCGGGCGCACGAGTTCCTCGACCGCCTGATGGACATCCATTTGGCCAACCTGCAAAACTACCTGACGGCCGTGGGACCGCACATCGACGTCATCGTCTTCGGCGACGATCTGGGAATGCAACGCGGCCCGCAAATCTCGCCCAATATGTACAGAGAGTTTTTCAAACCGCGGCACGCCCGCTTGTGGGCCAGGGCGAAAGAATTGGCCGACGTTAAGGTGATGCTGCACTGTTGCGGCGGCGTGCGGCCTTTGCTGGACGACCTGATCGAGTCCGGGCTGGACGCAATCAACCCGGTGCAGATATCCTGCGACGGCATGGAGCCGCGCGGCCTGAAGGCCGATTTCGGCGACCGGCTGACTCTCTGGGGTGGCGGCTGCGATACGCACAAGGTGCTCGCTTTCGGCACGCCCGAGGAGGTCGGCCGGCACGTCAAGGAGCAGGTATCGATTCTTTCGCCCGGCGGCGGGTTCGTCTTCCAGCAGGTGCACAACATTCTGGCCGACGTGCCCGCGGAGAACATCATTGCCATGTTCGACGCAATAGGCTCACCGTAGGGCGGCAGGGCCGCCAACCAAACCGGTGCTACCGCACCCAGGCAAGAACCCGGTCGCCACTAATCGCCGATCTTTGTCAAAAACTTAACGATCTTTGAGGTTAGTAGCGTAGGGTGGGTCGAGGTCGCGCGAATCCTTGGTGGGGCTGCGCAAACCAGTCAATGGCAAGTAACACTTCTCCGACAGATACACCTTGTCTCCGCGACCGAAGCCCCACCATGGGCAAGGTTAGCTTGACCCACCCTACAGGTCTCCGTTATTGGTAAAGTCATCCGGGCCACGAAAGGGGACAGGTCCATGTTTTCGGCTTGCGTCTACAGCGGGGTGGGCAATTAACTGGCCGAAAAATGGACCAGTCCCCAGCGTTAAGTCCCCAGCGTTATTCGGGCGTTGATGTGCCGGCTACCGAAGCTGTGCGGGTTTGGCAATTGCGTACTTTCCCGCAAGCAAAACGCTTGAAGAAAGCCTTGCTCTTGCGGTTCAAGCGGCCGCCGGAATTTTTTTTCCGGTCGCAGTTGCTTGGCCCTTCTGGACTTAGCGCAACGACCGCCGGCCGACTTGAGTCTTTTTTCGGTTTGTCTTTTGACTTCACGAATTGATCGGGTATAAGCTCACAGTGCCGGAAGACAACAACACTTGTTGCATCAAACGAGAACCCACTTAACAGAGCATCATTGATGATTCGTCCCTTCACCTTCTCACAGTCAGCCTGGCTCTACATGACCAGGATGAGGCTCGCCCGATCGGGCACTGACCACCGGGTGCTCAGCCCTCAACTGAGTGCCCTCGCCCGACGCCGACGTTTACGAGAACAACAGACACAACTACAAACTGGCGAGGCCGGTTGCACGGCCCTGCCGCCTTATCCGTCCAGGCCCCGTCTCTAATCTAGTTATCAGGAGGACCAATCCCGTCCTAATCTGGCAACCAATTCTTAACCCCAAGATTAGTGAAGTATGAGTTATCCTTTGAACGACGCGCTTGTCGCTTAAGGACGTCTGCCTTACCGTGGGCCGATTCGCCAGCAGGGGTTCGTCGATTCAGTTCGACCGAACCGCCGACCCGAACGCCCCGTCAACGTGCCGTGGCACGTCGCACGTCCCGAGCAACAGGCGCGTCTGTTTCTTTTCTTGGCTCCTCTCTCGTGCTTCATTCGGTCGTCCACCACTCGCCATTTAGCGGGCGGGCTTGCCCGCCGTTGAAGAAGTAAGGTCGGACGATTTGGGTGCCACTGCTGGCTCGCCCAGCAGTGTTTTTGCGGGGGTTTATGCTTTGCACTGCTGGACAAGCCAGCAGTGGCACCCTCTTTCAACGGGCTGCGAAGATCCCTACCCGATTTACATCCGCGTTTCTTCGGGCTATCCTGGAAAGGCGCGATGGCAGTGGGGCGGGTTTCCGGTTTCGTTCATTTTCTCGCAGGCGTGGGCTGATCGATGCGGCTTAGGGTGCGAATCATAATCACCGTGGGTTTGTTGGTCGCCGCTTGCTGCGCCGCCTGGTTCTACTTCAATTGGGCGCGACTGGAACGGCAGTGGGCCTGCTACCGCGTCGGGTCGGCCGAAACGCCCGACCAGACGCGGGAAATCGTCGCCTGGTTCGAGACCGGACCCGACCGCGAGTTGCGGCTCCGCGAACTGGTCGGCAAATGGGGGACGGGCAATCGGCAGTTCGACCTGAACCTGGCCCAGTACGTCGATAGCCCCGACAGCAGCGAACCGTTGCGAAAGACCTTCTCTCGGGAGTTGGCCTGGCGAAGGGAATTGCTGCCGCGCTGGGCACACTTCTGGAGTTGGCGGACGAAGCTGGAACCGGACGAGCAGATCGCCTCGGTCGCAAGTTATCTGGATGATCTGGCCGCTTCCAATTCCAGTTCCAAGACATCCAGACCGATAACCTGGCGCGAAGTGCTCGAACTGCAAGCCGTGTTTCAACTCACCGGCGCCGAATCGCTTGCCCCGCGATTGAGTCCGGAGAACTGGCTTTCGCGCTACGGCCGCTGGCAGAAGACGCGGCCGGCGAAGCTGCCTCATGTTGCCCGACCCAAAGAGCCTTTCGCCGCGCCCGCCGACTGACGCGCAAACAAACGGCCGGGATCGCCTTCCATGGCAATCCCGGCCGACGGAGTGATAACAAGGTGACGGTGGGTGTTTTCTGCCCGTGTTTTACAACTGCGTCGTCTCGGCGGACGGGCAGTTGGAAATGCGGGTTAGGGTCCGATGCTTTGCGGATTTTTGGCCAGGAAATCGCGCGGGCCGCGATTGGTGTAGTAGGGATAGGCAACGGCCCCGGCCGGCGCGGCCGTCTCGGCACACCGCCCGCAACGCGACTCTCGGCACGGCCTGCGCGGACTGCAGGACTGACAGTTTTCCGGCGCCCGATCGCAACTGCCGCGTAGCCAGGAACTTATCCCCTGGCGCTGTGGTGACAAGGCCGACCGTTCGCAGCAACATCCAATCGTGCCGACCAGCAGCCCGATCATTAACAGCAGGTATGACAACTGTCTCATTGTAGACGTTTCCTTTTCGCGGGTATCTGGGTCCTCTATTGATTTGACATCGGCCGTGTAATCCGTGGAATTCAGAAAATCGGCAGAACTGGTCGAATCGGTTCGACTCGTACAACCCGATCCGGTCGACTCCCGCAGGGAGTTTCAGGTCCGAATACGGCCTTGGGGGCAGGTTGAGGCGGCGATACCCCCCCCTGGACGATCGCCTATCAAGCTGCTACTATACTACTTAATCTCAAAGATCGTTAAGCTTTTGACAAAGATCGGCGATTAGTGGCGACCGGGTTCTTGCCTGGGTGCGGTAGCACCGGTTTGGTCGGCGGCCCTGCCGCCCCGTGGAAGGGTTATGGTTGCGTCAATCGAATACATCGAGAACACGATTGCCACGTTCGGCAAGGCGACGGAGGCCAATCTCCAGACCACCGGACGCGCGGGGCACACGGTCGAAATCACGCCCGAGATGGCCGACGAGGTGATGCTTTCCGGCGATTTGCACGGGCATCGGCGAAACTTCAACGCCATCCGCAAGATCGCCGACCTGGGCCAGCACCCACGACGGCACCTTATTCTGCAAGAGGTCTGTCACGGCGGGCCAACCTACCCGCAAAACGGCGGCTGCATGTCGCACACCATGTTGGAAGACGTGGCCAAGCTCAAGGTCCAGTTTCCCGAGCAGGTCCACTTCATCCTCGGCAATCACGAACTGGCCGAATTGACCGACTACCCCATCCAGAAGAACAAGCAGATGCTCAATCTGATGTTCCGGCTGGGGTTGCAGCAGATGTACGGGCCGGCCACCGAGAAGGTCCGCGAGGCCTATCTGCCCTTCCTGCGAAGCTGCCCGTTCGCGGTTCGGTTGCCGGGCGGCGTGTTCGTCTCGCACAGCGTGCCGGAACGCATGGACGCGCGTGAGTACGACAGCACACTCTTCACCCGACAAATCGATCCGCTGGAATACTACGAGCGGACAGGCATTTTCGAGTTGGTTTGGGGCCGCGATTACCGCGAGGAGAACGCCCAGGCCTTCGCCAAACTGGTCGACGCCAAGGTGCTAATCAACGGTCACGAGCCCTGCCCGGAAGGGTTCAATGTGCCCAACCAATATCAGATCATTCTGGATTGTTGCAGCGACAAGGCCTGCTACGTAATTTTGCCCACCGACGTCGAACAGACGCAGGCGGAAATCGTCGAGCGGATCCAGAAACTGACGTAAGGCGGCAGGGCCGCCAACCAGTTGGTGCTTCCGCACCGATACGAACAACCGCTCCCGTTGGTCGCTGGGCTTTTTCAAGAGATTTGCCGCCCGAAAGCTGCTCTCATGCCGAACGCCGAGCCACCTCAACCGCGTCGTTGGTTCCAATTCGGCTTGGGCACTCTGCTATTGATCATGCTGCTTATCGGCATCTTGTCGGCCGCGTTGGGTGGGATGCTGCGCGGTCGACCGGCCGGCGTGCCGCTACCGCCCGGTTTCTACGTTGTGATGACCGTAATCGCCCCGCTGGCCGCCCTACTCGCCGTCAGCCTAGTCCGATCGGCCGTTCGGCTGATAGCCCGGTATCTGGACGGTCGCTAGAGCGAGCATAATTCGCACCCGTCTTGTTCCTATAAAGCCGCGACCGTTGGTCGCGCCCGGAACTGCCAACCAGCCGGTTTTCCCCGGTACTTCTTCAGCGCGACCAGCGGTCGCGGCTTTATATACGCTGCACGGTCACAAATTGAGGTTCCGCCTTATTATGTAATAGCGTTAAAAGCGCAGTTTATGGCCGTGCGTGGTATAGTTTGCCCAGGTTCCACGCGTGCGAGTCAAGCTGGGGGGCTTTGCGGAAATAGGCAGCCGGCGTTGAGTGCATCGATATTGGAGATGCCGTCCGGATTTGGTAAAAGGGCGGCCTTGGTTTCTTTGATCGGCCCGTCGCTCGCGGCACGGCCTCCTCCACGGATACATCTCGCATGAAGAATTTCGGCAGAGTCGTCCGCATGGCCTTGCGGTATCGGTTCACATTGGTGGTTTCGATCGTCTGTGCGCTGGGCGTGGGAGTCCTCTGGGGTGCCAACATCGGCACGATCTACCCCTTCGTCGAAATTGCTTTCCAGGGCGAATCGCTGCAAAAATGGGTCGACAAGGAGATCAAGCAGTCGCAAGAAACCACGGCCACGTTGAAGGACGAGATAAAACAGCTCCGCCACCAACAGGCCGACGCCGACGGCAACGACCAGAACGCCATCGCCTCGAAGATCGGTCTGGTCGAGTCGCGAATGGCCGCCGAACGGAAGGCGGTCGATCGCTATCGCTGGTTGAAACCGTACGTCGACGGCTACTTGCCCAGCGACCCGTTCCAAACGCTGGCCGTGCTGGTGGGATTCCTGCTGTTGGGGACCCTGGCCAAGGACCTGCTGCTGATCGCTCACCACATCCTGATCGCCCGGCTATCGCAACTGAGCACTTTCCAACTGCGGAAGCTCTTCTACCGCCGCACGCTCAATTTGGAGTTGGCCAGTTTCGGCAACGAAGGCACCAGCGACCTGATGAGCCGCTTCACGCACGACATGATCTACGTGGCCAACGGCACAAACACGCTTTTCGGCAAGGTTATCCGCGAGCCGCTGAAAATGGCCGCTTGCCTGATCGGGGCCGGTTTGATCTGTTGGCGGCTGCTGCTGCTGTCGCTGATCCTTGCTCCCGTGACCGCGCTGCTGATTCGCTGGCTGGCCAAGACGCTGAAACGGGCGAACCGCCGGGCGATGGAGGAAATGGCTCGACTCTATAATATCCTGGAAGAGACGTTCCGCGGCATTAAGGTGGTCAAAGCCTTCACCATGGAGCGCCAGGAACGCTGGCAATTTCACGAGAACAGCAAGCAGTATTACAGGGCGGCAATGCGGATCGCCCGATACGATTCGCTCTCGCGGCCGATCAACGAAATTGCCGGGATTCTTACAATCAGCATGGCGCTTTTGGCCGGGGCCTATCTGGTGATCGGGGGCGAAACGCATCTGCTCGGATTCCGCATGAGCGAGCGTCCCCTGAACCTGGGGGCACTATTCCTGTTCTATGGCCTGTTGGCAGGCGCGGCCGATCCGCTACGAAAACTGGCCGACGTATTCCTCTGCCTGCAACGGGCGGCGGCAGCCAGCGATCGGGTGTTCGCCATGCTCGACCGCCAGCCACAAATCCGCGATCCCCGCCATCCGCAACCCCTCCCCCGACACGGCCGCGATCTGGTCTTCGACAACATCAGCTTCGCCTACCAGCCGGATCAGCCGGTACTGACCGACTTCAACCTCTCGATCCCCTTCGGTCAAACCGTGGCGTTGGTCGGGCCAAACGGATGCGGCAAGAGCAGTTTGGCCAACCTGATCCCGCGATTCGCCGATCCGACCGCCGGAGAGATCCGGCTGGACGGCGTGCCGCTCGATCAGGCTCGGGTACGGGAGTTGCGCAGCCAAATCGGCCTGGTTACGCAGGAAACCCTTTTGTTCGACACCACCGTGTTGAACAACATTCGCTACGGGGCCCCCCAGGCAACCGACCAACAGGTGATCGAGGCTTCCAAACAGGCGCACGCTCACCGATTCATTGAGAACGAACTGGCCGACGGCTATCAGACCGTGGTGGGCGTTGGCGGCTGCCGGCTGTCGGGCGGACAGCGGCAGCGGATATCGCTGGCCAGGGCGATCTTACGCGACCCGGCCATCCTTCTGTTGGACGAGGCCACCAGCCAGATCGACTTGGAGAGCGAGCAGTTGATCCAGCGAGTCCTGGAGGAATTCACACGCAACCGCACGACGCTGATCATCACACACCGCATGTCGGTTCTCTCACTGGCCGACCAGATCGTGGTAATGGAGCAGTCGGGTCGAATTCTGGACGTGGGCACGCACGAAGAACTTCTCAGCCGCTGCGATCTATACCGCCGGCTGCACCAACTCCAATTCGACGATCTCCGCAAGAGTGCCTAGGGCGGCAGGGCCGCCAATCAAACCGGTGCTACCGCACCCAGGCAAGAACCCACTCCCGGCGGGTCGCTGAACTTTGTCAAAAACTTGGCATGGTTCAAATCGACACGTTTTCGGGTAACAAGCGTTAGTCGTGTTAGCCCCGTCGCCTGCGACGGGAAGCAGCGACAATGCCAGTCTTCCGGTCGCAGGCGACCGGGCTAACTGTTACCCATCTTTGAACCGGGTGCTCGTATAATATGATGTTTCCCGGATCTCGGATTTCTGGTATGGTTGG
>CAZDHN010000299.1:0-7862 GCA_964505115.1 uncultured Planctomycetaceae bacterium | reverse complement strand
GAAAGTTGCTGCTAGCAACAACTTACGGAAAACTACGCTTCAGCCGGATGAACCATAAATCAGTCTACTCGGACTGCCCCTAACCCTCTCCCCAGGGGAGAGGGGACCGTTTGGCAACGGCCTTCTGTTCCATACTACGGCAAGGCGCTCACTGGCTCTCCGCCGCGCGCGGTGGCCATGGCCTGGTAGAGCGCGAAGTTCATCGAGTCGGTGAGGAATCGCACGCTGCCGTCGCCAATCAAGAAGTTGGCTCCACCCGGGTGGAAGCTGCCCATCTCCAGGTGATTGAATTTGACACCGTCGCCGCCGCGCTTCAAGCCGGCGTTGATCGGGTGCTCGATAACCCTGAACGTGTAACTGGCCGTGCTGCCGTTATCGCCCAGCATCCAGGGCCTGACACTGCCGGGCAGCTCGTCGTTATCGCTCTGCACGTACTCGCCGATCGCAAGCGTGTTTGTCAGCCCGTCGGTGACCCGAGCAAGCTTCTGCCAGAACCGCCAGCCGAACATTCCGTTGTGGGGCATGTCTCCGTAACCGGATGGCGAGGGCGTGATCTTCTCGCCCGTGCCCTGAATGGCTCCGCCCACCGCCAGGTAGCTGGATAAAGCGCCGTGCGTGTAAGTGGTCGGGTTGCTGCCGTAGAAGGGCGGGTACGGGGAAGTTGGGCAGCGGTATATGGCAACCTGGGCGAACCGTTGTGGGCCGGTTAGCGTGTTGCCGTCCAAATCGAAGCCGTTGTAGAGCGCTTCCTGTTCCATGAACGGCAAGATATGCGTGAACAGAGCGTGGCAGCGGGTGCGAGTGCCCGTCTCCGGCCGGCCGGCGGGAAGAGTCTCGTTGTACTTGCTCGCGTAATTGTGAAGAGCGAGCCCCATCTGCTTCAGGTTGTTGGAGCATTGGACTCGTCGGGCCGCTTCACGAGCCGATTGAACGGCCGGCAGCAGCAGCGAAATCAGAATACCGATGATGGTGATGACCACCAATAACTCGACAAGCGTAAACCCACTACGATTAGACCGCATAATAGCCCCCGCACGAAGAAGAGAGAAGAAACTCGTTCGCTCCCGACACTATCTATTATAAGGCCTATGGCAGTTATAGTCCAGGACTCGATTGACGCCGAGCTTCCGAGAGCCCTGTTCTCTCATCTCCCGATTCCTCGGGTCTCTCGGCTAACGCTGGCGGGTGACATGACCCGGCCCAACTGCTATTTCACCCATCGACTATATGTCGGTCTGGCCATCTGGTAGAATGGGGAGAGACGCGGCAGTGTCGTGTAGTTCCGGGGTGAAGCCCCAGCCCCGTCGTCCTTCAGCGAGCAAGGAGTTTCCCTCATGTTCAGGGTGCCAGTAGTACTGTTTTGTCTGGCCGGCCTGGTCGGACGGATTGACGCCGCCAAGTTGGAATTCGTCAACGAATCGGCCCGGCGGATACCGGTGGCTTACAACGTCGACGTGGTCGTGGTGGGTGGCGGAACGGGTGCCGTCAGCGCGGCGGTCGCTGCTGCCGAGCGGGGAGCCAAGGTCTTCCTGGCCGCGCGGCGACCCTACTTAGGCGACGAGATGACGGCCACGTTGCGGCTATGGCGCGAGAAGGACGAGCAGCTCACCACGCCGCTGGCCAAACGAATCTTCAACGATATCAACAGTACGAACCTTTCCGACCCCAACCGGATCCAGTTCACCTACGAGGCCGATCAACCCAGTGCCGCACAACACAAGGACAGCAAGCCGGCCGGCCTGTTGACCGACTGTAAATGGGGCGACCCCACCAGACAGAGCGTGCAGTACGACGGCGACGTGAACATAACGGCCGATCTGGGGCGAGCGCAAAAGGTCGTCCGAGTGGCCGCCATGCTCTACGACCGCGGCGGCACGGGCGCGTTCAAGGTACAAGACGTCACCGTCTCCACCAGCAACGACAAGAAGAGTTGGACCGAGCAGAAAGTCATCGCCAACAAGGAAGGCGGGCCGGGCGATTTGTGTATCGTGCTGGCCGCGCCGCTGGAGGCCGAGTGCCGTTACGTGAAGTTCTTCTTCCAGAAGGCGGCCGACGTCAAGCGCATCCTGTTGGGCGAGATCGAGATCATCGCGCCCACGCCGCCGAACGACACGACCCACAAGGCGGCCGCCCCGCTGCCGCGTCCGATGCACGTCAAGAAGGTGCTCGACGAGGTATTGCTGGAGGCCGGCGTTCAGTTCCTCTACGGCTGCTACGCCACCGACGTGCTTCGCGACGGCCAGGGCCGGCCGTGCGGCATCGTGATGGCCAATCGGGCCGGACGGCAGGCGGTCGTCGCCAAGACGATCATCGACGCCACCGATCGGGCCCTGATCGCCCGGCTGGCCGGCGCGAGTTTCCGTCCCTTCCCGGCCGGACCCAAGACGTTCAAGCGGGTGGTTATCGGCGGCGAAATTCGCAAGGCACCCGGCATGACCGCCCGGGAGATATCGCCGCCCTTCCGCGGCGTCTTCCCCAATGCGGCCATGACCTCCAGCGGCCGGTTCAAGGTGATCGAGTACACGCTCGAACTGCCGCTGGCCGAGGACAGTCCGGCGGCCTGGTGCGCGGCCGATCAGCGTGCCCGATCGCTCACCTACCATCCCGAGCAGCAGTTCACTTCCGATCAGCTTTTCACCATCGCGCCCGACGCCATGCACGGCCGGGCCACGGCAGCCGAAGGCGCGGAGCAGTTGCCGCTTGACGCCTTCCGCCCGCGCGGCGTCGAACGACTTTTGGTGCTCGGCGGATCTGCCGACATCTCTCGCCGCCAGGCCGAACGATTGATGCGTCCGGCGGCGCTGGTCGAGTTGGGCATTCGAGTCGGTAGCGCTGCCGCCGAGGAGGCTGCCAAGCTGCCGGTTCCCAAGGGCGTTAAGCTGCCAGGCGAGCCGACCGCCAACCCGGCCGCCGAGGGCGACGTGGGCGAGTTCCTCGTCGGCGTGCGACCCACGCAGAAACTGCCCACCATACCGCAAGACGCCCGGGCGCTGCCCGTGGTGGGTCGATACGACGTGGTCGTGATCGGTGGCGGAACGGCCGGAGCGCCAGCCGGCATCGGCGCCGCGCGGCAGGGGGCCAAAACGCTGGTCGTCGAGTTCCTGCACGGGCTGGGTGGCGTGGGAACCACCGGGGCCATCTCGAAGTACTGCTCGGGTAACCGGGTGGGCTTCACCGCCGAGGTCGAGGGCGGGGCCTCCTGGGTCATCGAGCAACGCATGCAGTGGTGGCGAAACGAACTGCTCAAGGCCGGGGCCGATATCTGGTTCGGCTCCATCGGCTGCGGGGCGTTCGTCGACCAGGGGCAAGTTCGCGGCGCGGTTGTGGCCACACAGCAAGGGCGAGGGGTCGTGTTGGCCAAAGTCGTCATCGATGCCACCGGCGCGGCCGACGTGGCCGCCGCGGCCGGGGCACCGTGCCGGAACACGAGCGGATCGGAGTTCGCCATGCAGGGCACCGGCCTGCCGCCCCGACAACTGGGCGCCACCTACACCAATACCGACTATACCTTCACCGACGAGACCGACATGGTCGACGTTTGGCACCTGCTGGTCGACGCCAAGCAGCGTTATGCGGCCGCCTTCGACCTGGGCCAGTTGGTCGACACCCGCGAGCGGCGAAGCGTCGTCGGCGAGTTCACCGTCTCGTTCCTCGACCAGATCGCCAAACGAACCTTTCCCGACACCATCATGCGAGCCGTTTCGAGCTACGACACGCACGGCTACATTATCGAGCCCTACCTGCTCCTGAAGCACCCCCTGCGGTCGCGGATCTGGTGCGACCTGCCATACCGCAGCATGTTGCCGAAGGGGCTTTCGGGCATCCTGGTGGCGGGCATTGCATCGAGCGCGCACCGCGATGCCCAGCCGGTCTTCCGCATGCAGCCCGACATCCAGAACCAGGGTTACGCCGCCGGCGTGGCGGCCGCCATGGCGGTCAAAGCCGGTGTCGGCGTGCGCAAGGTTGACATCCGCGCGCTACAAAAACATCTGGTCGAGATCGGCAACCTGCCCGAGAGCGTGTTGACCGACGAGGACTCCTTCCCCTTGTCGGCCGAACAAATCGCCGCGGCGGTCGAGTCGGTTAAGGACGAGTCGCAGGGTCTGGCCGTCATCCTCTTGAATCCGCGCCAGTCGCTGCCGCTGCTGAAGGCGGCCCACGCAAAGGCCGAGGGTCAGCAGAAGGTGGCCTACGCCAAGATACTCGGCATGATGGGCGACCCGGCCGCCGCCGAGACGCTGATCGCCGAGGTCGGCGCGGTCGACAAGTGGGAAGCGCCGCCCTACTATGCAATCAACCGCAAGTACGAAGACTATCGTCGGGTCGGCTGGAGCATGAGCCATCTGGACAATACGATCATGTCGCTTGGGCACACCAAGGACCGTCGAGCGGTGCCCGGCATCGTCGAAAAGATGAAGCTGCTGACGACCTCCAGCCCGTTCGCTCACTATCGATCGACGGCCCTGGCCTTGGAACTGATCGGCGACCCCAGCGCCGCCAAGCCGCTTGCCGAGATACTCGCTCGCGAAGGCATGACCGGCTACTGCTACGCCACGCGCGAGGAAGCGGAACTGCTCGGCCGGGCCGGCCGCAACCGCCATAGGGCCATGCGTGAACTGGCCCTTGCCCGGGCCCTCTACCGTTGCGGCGATAAAGACGGCATCGGCAAGCGGATCCTCACCACCTACACCCACGACCTCCGCGGCCACTTCGCCCGCCACGCCACCGCCGTGCTGGCGGCGGGTGAAAAGGGGCAAAAGGACTGAACCACGAAGAATTGAAACCACGGATTGCACGGATAACACGGATAGGTTTTGTGGCGTATCGGCGGTCGTCGCCTGGCTCTTCATCCGTGCTATCCGTGTAATCCGTGGTTTGTTTCACGATTCGGCCGTTCGGCCATTCCATCCATTGACTTGTGGGGGTCCCGGGTCCATCATGGGTGCAGGTTGATTCGCAACTTGCTCCAAGGTGATCTCATGCCAGACAAACCTGAATGGTGGGAACTCGACGGCTTCTTAAGTCACATGGCATTCGTCCATCGGAAGATGCCCGACCACAACTTCGCTTGGGTCCTGGGTGCCGGTGCGTCGAAGCAATCGGGCATACCCACTGGCGGCGAGTTGGTCGGGGAATGGCTCAACGAATTGTGCGAGCAACAGGCCCCGAGGGGAACACTCGTTAAGGATTGGGCAACCGCCGACAACCTCGGTATCGACAAGTTCGAGTACAAAGAGGCCGCCGCGTTCTACCCGCAGGTTTACGAAAAGCGGTTTCGCGACCATCCCGAGGAAGGCTACGCTTATCTGCAAGACCTGATGTCGGGGGAGATCTATCCGGGTCCGGGCTACGCGGTTCTGTCGAGGGTGCTTGAATCGACCCGGCACCGCGCGGTCATCACCACGAATTTCGACAACCTGGTAGCCGATGCCCTATCGGCGTACTCCGAAGCGTTCCCGTTGGTTTGCGGTCACGAGTCGCTTGCCGATTTCGTTCACACAACCCTGAAACGCCCGCTGATTTGCAAGATACACCGCGACATATTATTGGCCCCGCGGAACGATCCTCACGGTGTGAAGCGGCTGAAGGGCGCCTGGTCGAGGGTACTCGAATCGCTACTGGATCGCTACACGCCCGTCTTTATCGGCTACGGCGGCAACGACGAAAGCCTGATGGGCCTGCTCGACTCGCTGGAGCCCGACCAGATCCACGGCCGGCTAATCTGGTGCCACTACGACCCTGATCCCGACCCCAAGAACCAGAATGATCCCAGCCAGGCCATCCAGGACCTCGTTGCCTACCACCGGGGTGTTCTGGTCCGCGTCCCCGACTTCGACCAACTGATGATCCTGCTAGGCCAGAAACTCGGGGCGACGCTTCCCGACGTCACCAAGGCAGAAGAGAAGAAGCGAGCCAAACGCGAAGCAGCGTTCAGGAAGGGGATAGAGCATCTGGATGTGACCAGCCATCCGGGAATCCTCAGCGCAATGACAAGCGTGTTAGGTGGGTGGGGTTGTGCAAGGGCCGCACTTGCCGAGACCAACAAGGACAAGCAGGAGGCCATCTACCGAGAGGGGATTGCCCAATTCCCCAAGCATTTAGTACTTCACGGCAATTTTGCCATCTTCATGTGGGAGGTGCGCGAAAACTACGACGCAGCTGAGGAGCTATTCCGAAAGGCATTGGAGTTGGACCCGAAGCATGCAAGCAACACGGCCAATTTCGGCTCCTTCCTACTCACGATGGGGCCGACGGAAGAAGCAGCGCCGATGTTGAAACGGGCCGACGAATTGAATGCTGGAGAGGTGAACGGGTTGGCCGCCGACATTGCCTTGAATCGGGGTGTTCTGGCCCTGGTGACTGGCGGCGACGACACGGCCGGGCTCAAGCGACTCAAGACGCTCCTCGACCAGGGCTTTGAGCGGGGATCGGCGTCGTTCGACTCCTTGCTCGCCTTCGCCAAAACGAAGCTCTCGAAGGACGACTACGCGCTTTATGCCGCGCTGGCCGAGGCCACCCTAGACGCCGACAAGCTGCCCGAGGCCGACCGGCTTCTTCAGAAACGCCTCGAGCGCCCCAGCCCGCCGCCGAGGCCGAGCGCCAAGAAGAAAGCGGCGAAGCGAAAGGCCACACGCAAACCGGCCAAGAAGAAAAAGAAGAAGTGAACCACGGATTGCGGCTTTCCACGCCGGCCCTGGAAGGGTCGAACATACCAGCCCCGGGCAACGCCCGGGGTGGCTGTTCCAACGCAAACCGGCACCCTGTAAGGGTGCGACATATTTGGCAGGCACCACATCCATGTCTCGCCCTTGCAGGGCTCCAATCGTGTGTTGCTCGTCTTCCCGGGGTTTCACCCCGGGCTGGTATGTCCTGGCCCTACGGGCCATTCTTGTTTCGTCACCGTCCGTTCCCGGAGACTGAGGGACGAGTGTATATTCATCCGTGATATCCGTGTAATCCGTGGTTTCTCTTCCTCGAACTCACTTACCCTTCATCTGTCCAAGCAGTTTTTCGAGGCCGGCGAGATTTTGCTGGAGCGTTTTTTGGGTGTCGGTGTCGCTGCGGTGGTCGAGGATGCCGATGGGGCCGGTGTAGCCGCTTCTGGCGATGATTGTTAGGAGGGCCAGATCGTGGCGGCCGGCGCCGAGGGGGACGATCTTGGGCTGGGCGTTGTCGTTCATGCCGTTGAGGTTCAGGCAGAGCAGGTAGGGTTTCATTTGGTCCAAGACTTGGGCGAAGTCGGCGATGTGGTTGTGCCCGTGGTGAAGGTTGTAGACGATGCCCACATGGTCGGCCTTCACGTGGGCACGCAGCCACTTGACGACGGCCACCATGTTCCGCGGTTCACCGCCCCAGCCGCCGTGGTTGTAGAGCCCGAACTTGCAGCCCAGCGAGCGGGTTTTGTCGACCAGCGGCAGCAGCCCTTTGACGGCCGCCTCGACCTTCTCCTCCCGCGTGTCGCCCGGCGGGCTGGGCACGGTCTTCCAAATCTGCGGCGTGATTTTGTGCTTGCGGATGAGCGGCTCGATGGCCGGGTGGAAACTCCAGAAGGCGAAGAAGTCGATGCCCTGCTTCTTCATCTGGACAATCTCTTCCTCGAACGTCTCGACATGCTCAGCACGCCAGTCGTAAGCCAGCCGGGTGATGCCCAACTGCTTGAGCATTTGGGCACGCGCCTCGGGCCCTCGCTTGGCCGCGTCGAACGGCACGACGCACCAGGCGACCAGGTTGCGCTTGGCGAACAGGTCCAACCCGGTCTCGTCGGCCGCCTGAAGCGGCTCGGTAACGAACATCGAGACGGCCAGCAGGTGGCCTGACGAAAAGTTAGGCGTTTGGGTAAATTGGAGGATATTGGTATTGAA
>CAZDHN010000298.1:0-7888 GCA_964505115.1 uncultured Planctomycetaceae bacterium | reverse complement strand
AATGGAAGTCGTCGCCACCCCCGTGCAGCGAGTAGCCAACGTACTTGTAACGCAGGCCGGGAAACGGATTCTCCCTCCAACGAAAGTAGCCCGTGTGACCGTTCCCAACCGCCTGCTTGGGATCGTAATCGAGGATCACCGAATCGGCCTTGCCGTTGATCCGGGAGAAATTCACGCCGTCCGGCGAGGTGGCCAGCAATGTCGATTGCGAGTGCCCGGCGCCGCAATTGTGATACGTCATGTAGACCGTTTGGTCTATGACGTTGGCGTGTGGCGTCTCCGTCTGGCGGCCTTGCCTGCTATCGACGAAGATCGGGTTTCGGGCCGGCTTGTGCTTGAGGTAGTCAAAGTCGCCGTCGGCCACGGCCCGATCGTAGGACTTCCAGTTCGCCGCCACCGTCGGGCTTCCGCTGCAAACGTACAGCCAGATACCGCCCTTGCCGCTGTCGTGATCGGTCGAGAAGTACAGGGCGTAATCGTACGGGAACCGTTCGACCCGGCCCATGCGTACCAACGTCGGATAGTAGGGTCCCGGCTTGGGCATTCCGGCCGGCCGCGCTATCAGGCTGCCCGTCTTCTCGAAGTTGAAGTGCGTGGCGGGCCGACCGGCCTTGGCCTCGCCGCCACCTTCTTCACCCCGAATCCGCGAGTTGAGGGACAAGGCAAGAACGGTCGTAACCAGCAGAGGAACAATCCTTCGGGTTCCGTCGGCGAGCATCATGAGATGAGTCCTCGGATTGACGCCCACGACTCCAGGCGGGGAAATGGGGATGAGTTTGCGGTATCGGAAGGGCACTCTTGTTGACATGCGGGTAGTCTCAGCCGCGGTGGGGAATGGCTGTCAGTCCTTCTTTTCCCGCGCGTAGACGCGCACGTAGTCGATCTGGAAATCGCGAGGGTAGGTCATGTCGGGATCAATCTTACCGATCCATCCGGAATATTGAAAGAGAGCCATCAGAATAAACATCTTCTCTTGCGGAGTGGGGCCTTCGTACGTCGCGATAACCTTGCCGTCGAGATACCAGTCGATCCGCCCTTCTTGCCACTCCATCGCCCAAGCGTGGAACTCCTGGGAGACGTCGACGTTGACCTTGGGCGAGTAGTGTGCATCCTTGGTGAAGTGGGCGTTGAGGTTCACGGTACTGGCCTTATCGCCGATCAGTCTCCCTTGCTGTTCGAAGATGTCGATCTCCACCACTCCGTCGCTAATTCCCTTCCTCCGGCCCTCGGGCGTGTACTCCTGCTTGAGTGGGTCGTGTTGGTGCAGCCAGAAGGCGTTGAGCAATCCCGTGCCTCGCGCGCACTTCGCGCGAATCTCGAACCAGCCGTACTTCTGGGCGAACTTGTCGAGGATCTGATACTCGGCGGTGCTCGTCCCGAAACGGTGATCCGACGTCTGAACGCAACTGACGCAGGGCGTGCTCTTGTTCGGACGGAACGGCAGCTTCTCGTCGACGCGCAACTTCAGCAACCCGTCCTCGATCACGTAGTGCGCGTTGTGATCCACCCAGCGACTCTTGTGCCCGATGCGTTTGAAGTACTCCTTGCGGCCCGAGCGGTAGGCCGGGAACCAGTACATGTCGTTTAGCTGGGGCCGGTCGAACTCGTCGTGAAAGGTGAGTTTCCAGCCCGGCTTCTCCAGGGGCGGTGTCGGCGCATCGGCAGCCGGCGCGACGCCCAGTCCGAGCATCCAGCAAACGAGACCTAACCAAGCCTTACGATTTGTCATCTTCAACTCTCTCCATCGTGTTGAGGGTCGCCTTTCGCTCCGCGAAAGCAGCGTTCTTTCGCGGAGCGAAAGGCGACAGTGCGATAGTTGCTGTTTCCGCGATCCTTAGGTCTTGCCAGCGTCCACCGGTAGGTGGTCGGAACGGTTGCCGAGCCGCCGGAGGGTCTCCGGTTGGATCGAGTAGTTGATCGAGTGGACCGAGCCGTCGCAATAGACGGCATTGAAACCGCCGGGGTGGGCACTGCCGAAGTTGTAAATCAGCACGACGCCCGCGCGATCCTGCCGGGGCGTGAATGTGCCGTCCCCCTCGTCGCCGATACAGGTCCAGCGCGTATCGTCGCTGCTGGTGGCGTAAGGATTGCCGTCGTCACCCCAATCGCCGCCGTTCTCGTAGTTGTCAGGCGAGAGGTACTTCTCGCCGATCAGGATCGTGTTGCTCGCGCCGTCCCGAACATCGGCATGTCTGACGATACCGTGAGCGTGGAATATGCCGGTGTGATCGGTGGGCCAGTCGGTGTAGGTTTTGCCGTTGGCGTAGATGTCGCTGCCGGAGGCGGGCGCGGGTCCAGTGGGTGTTGTCGGTGTGTGTTGCACGTCGCCCGTGTTGCCCGCGTAGTCGGTCTTCAGGGTCTCGGAAACCGGGTCGGCGTTGTGGAAGGACGCGGCATTGGGACGCAGCCTCGGCCGGCGGCGACTCGGGCAGTGCAGCACGGCCAGCGGCGTTTGTAAAAGTTGGACGGCTGCTGCCTTTTTTTCGTCCACCGTTCCGCCCACCCCAAGCTGATGCAAGGCCTCTTGCTCCATGAACGGCAGAATGTTATACGACCATGCGCCGGGCTGGTCGCTGCCGAAGCCGCGATCCGGATCGCCGACCCAGCGTGTCCCCCAGCCACCGGTCGGGTAGTGGCCGTGCGCCGATTCATGAGCGATCGCCGCCAGGCCGAGTTGCTTGAGGTTGTTCGAGCACTGCATCCGCCTGGCCGCCTCCCGGGCGGATTGCACCGCCGGTAACAAAAGCGCGATCAAGATGCCGATGATGGTTATCACCACCAGTAGTTCGACGAGCGTGAAGCCGTCAGCCGGCGGTTGGCGAGAGTGGCCGTTCATCAATCCATCTGCGAGGGTGTGGCGTGTGCAAGTACGCACCCATGGCTCGGGTTCACCGTCGGCGTCTTGTGCGAAACAGCGCGAAGCCCAGCCCACCGGTCAGCAGCAACAGCATCGTAGCCGGCTCGGGCACAAGCTGAAAGCAAAAGTTATCGACCAGAACGGAGTTCCCACCGGCTTCGTCATTGGCCAGAAAGCCCACTTCACCCATGTAGGCGGCCCCGGCGAGATCCGTGGCGTAGTCGAGGTTCGGCAGGTCCCAGGTGTCGATTACACTCATGTCCAGAAGGTCGATGAGGTTGGCCGAGAGGTTGAGTGTGGTGTTGTCAGGGCTGTTCGATAGCTTGACGATCAAGCGCAACCAGTTGTCGCCGCCTTCGGCTCGCTGTGGGATGAAGCCGATGAAGTTCTTCTCAAACAGTATGTCGGCGCCCCACGAAGCCCCCTCCAGGTTACCGCGTCGCAGTCGCCAAGTGTCGTAGGCTTCGCCGGCGTGGTCGACGTTACGGAGTTGGAGCACGAGGCTGTCCACGGAGCTTCCGCCGCTTCGGTTTGCATCGATATTGAATGCCAGACCGAAGAACTGCTTGGATGCCTCCCCGCCGAGAAACTTGAAATCGGCCTGAAGCATGATGTTTTTCAGTTGGTTGTCGGGGCCGGGTGTACTGTCGGGTACGGTGTCGTAGACAGCGACATCCACGTTCCTTGAGCTGGCGCTCAGTTGTAGCCTGCCCGCCTCACCTCCGGAGCCGATGCCGCTGGAATAGCTGAAGCCTCCGCCGCCTGTCGGCATGCTGTAGAAATCGTCCGTGAGATCCAACGCGTTGTCAAAGTCCACGCAGACCTTGTTGCAAGTATTCAGGCCGGCGATGATCATTGGATCGAGCCGATTGGCATTGTGGTCGGCCACGGCGTCGCATTGCAGGAAGATGCCGCGGCAGCGAGCGTTGTCGGCATAGCCCAGATCGCTCAGGTCGATTAGCGTCCCCGCCCGGTAGTGTGCGGCACCGATAGGCGGGTTGGCCGTCGCCGTACCGGTACTAAGCTCACTGATGTCCGAATAGCGTTGGCTGGTGCACATGCGGCCGTTGACAGAGGTAATCGGCGATGCGCTTCCCCAGTCGGTAACGGCGGTAACGGTCAGTGTCACCGGGGTATGCGACTGCCCGGCCGAATCCAGCCCGCACACCCGCAACGTATCTCCCACGCCCTCGGTGGTAGTGCTGTCCTCAATGATCAAAATGTCGGGGCCGGCCAGGTTCCGCACGCCCAATCCGCCAAACGTGAAAGCCGCGCCGCTGCTTGTGCCGGGATCCAGACTACCATCGCTGCCGGCGGGCAATTGACCGTATCCCGCATTGGTGCTCAGGAAGGCGGCAATGTCGGTGCGTTGGGGGCCGGCGCTCTGTGGATCGGGCGGGAGCGATTTGCCGGAATAAGCCTCGGGCGCCCTGAGTTCGATGGTGCCGCCTCGAAAGCCTATGATACTGCCACCGTTGAGTTGGCTTGGTGTTATCGTATGAGTCTCTCCAAGCCAATCGTACTGAACCGAGTCGAACATGTACAGGTCGATGGCTGCCCCCAAGAACGGATCACCGACTCTCAACGAATCTTGTAGTGAATTCGTGTTAATGGGTGTCGTGGCCGACAGGACCGAACTCGCCAACAGCAAGATGGCTATTGAAGAGGATATGACGCACGTACGTTGCATAGCCTTGCTCCCATGTTAACTCGATCTTCATGCTTGACAATCACACTCCACACAACCACCAGCCCTTGGGCCTAAACGACGCATCTGGCAGTGTCAATGAGGAATCGCGTCAAATTATTAAGGTTTTTCGTCTACCTGGAATTATGATATAATGTTCTTCCGACCTCGGGAGGACGCCACGTTGCGACCGATGCTATGTTTTTTCCGCACACCTTAATCGGGTAGCCTATTTGGCTTCGAGCGATGGGCAAGAACCTGCGTATAGCTCTGCTGGTCGATTGGTCCTACACCTACGAACGCGAGTTGCTTCGTGGAGTGGCCGCGCACGCGCGGGTGCATGGGCCCTGGTCGTTCTTCCATCAGGCGCAAATGCTGGGCCGTCAGACCGCCGCCCGACTCCGGCAGTGGGGTGCCCAGGGGTTGATCGTGCGGAGCCAACGGCCGGAGGTCGTCGCGCTAGTGCGGGAGTTGGACGTGCCGGCCATCGACCTGCTGGGCTGGGAGCCCATGGAGGGCGTGCCCGTGTTCGACGTCGACCACCGAGCGGTGGTGCGGCTGGCCATCGACGAGTTGCTGCACTGCGGTTTCCGCCACTTCGGCTACTGCGGCTTCTCGGGCTTGTACTACTCGGACCAGCGTGCCGCGATGTTCGTGTCGGAGCTCGAGCAGCGTGGATACGAAGCCAGCGTCTTCCCCTGCCCGCGGTCGCGGCCCACCACCAACCGCGTGATGTTCGAGGCCAAGGGGGCTCTGCACGCCGGTCGGATCGCCCAATGGATCCGCTCGCTGCCCAAGCCCGTCGGCGTGATGGCCTGTAGCGACGTTCGTGGCCAGCAGGTGCTCAGCGCCTGCGGGCAGTACGGGCTAACGGTGCCGGAGGAGGTGGCCGTGGTCGCGTCGGGCAACGACCCCACCGTTTGCGAGCTTGGCTATCCGGCCCTGTCGAGCGTCGACACGAACACCCGCGAGTTGGGCCTCGCGGCCGCCGGTCTGTTGCAGCGGATGATCGAGGGCGAGCCGCCGCCCGTCGGCAAAACGCTCGGCCAGCCGAAGGGAGTCGTCACGCGGCATTCGACCGACGTGGTGGCGGTGGCCGATCCGGACGTTGCCGCCGCGCTGAGCTTCATCCGGCAAAACGCCAGGGAAGGCATCGACGTGGAAGACGTGTTGGCCCACGTGCAGGTCTCCCGCAGTACGCTGGACCGCCGGTTCGCCCGTCTGTTGGGCCGCTCGGCGAAGGCCGAGATCGTCCGCGTTCGCCTGGAGCACGTCAAGCAACTCCTCCGCGAGACCGACTATCCCCTGGCGAAAATTGCCGAACTGACCGGCTTCAAGCACGTCGAGTACCTCTGCAACACCTTCAAGCAGAAGACCGGCCGGACTGCGGGCGAGTATCGGGGCGAAGGCGAAGAGGAAGCGTAAGAGCCCCACTCCGCCGGAACACATCGCCCACGCCATTCTTTTCAGCAACCGGCCGGAAGACTAGGATAGTGAGCCGTGGTGTCCTCACCGCCAGTTGCGTCGAGCGGCGTGGCAGCCGGGGCTAAACGTCATATCTGAACACATGAACGCACCAACCAACAAACGGGAACCCCAACCATGCGCGGCATTCGCGATACTCTGCTACTGACGGCACTGGTCTCGATCGTATCGCTCGCGCCGGTCGAGCGATTGGCGGCCGAGCCGACGCGGGTGGTCGAGCACGAGGGTAGTTGGATACTGGAGAACTCGCGGCTTCGGGTTGCGATCAACCCGGCCGAGGGCGCGATTCGGGTAGTCGACCGTCAGGCGGGGCGCGAGTGGCGTCAGCCGAAATCTTCGACTCCCTTTCGCAAGGTGCGGCGGAAGCTCAAGGGGCCGGCCGGTCTGGTATTTGAGGCCGGCTTCGGTTGGGGCGACAAGCGGACCACGCTCACCGTTACGCTGGCCCTGCCCGACGACTCGTCCGACCTCTTGATCGAAGCCGATATGGCCGACCGCGACACGCCGATCGGCAACATCCCCTTCCTCGAGCCGTTCCTGCAGGATACGGCCGACGGCGCGCTGGTCGTGGCCGACTACTGCAACGGGCATCTTTACCCCATCGACGAGCGGCTGCCCCGCACCTGGTTCTCCACCTCGCGAATCGATATGCCGTGGATCGGGCTGTGCGACATGAAGACGGGGGCGGGCTATATGATGATCGTCCAGACCAGCGACGACGCGAACATCCAATGCCGGCGAGTCGAACTCGACGGTCGCAAGCTGGCCGGCACGCAGTTGCGCTGGATGCCCAGCAAGAAAACGTTTCGCTACCCGCGCCGGCTGATCTATCACTTCTCGCCGCGCGGCGGTTACGTGGCCCTGGCCAAGCGTTATCGGGCTCATGCCCAAGAACAGGGCCTGATCGTGCCGTTCGCCGAGAAGCTCAAGAAGAACCCGAACATCAGCCGGCTGTTTGGCGCGCCGGACGTTTGGGGTAACGCCCATCTCGATTTCGCCCGACAGGCAAAGGCGGCCGGAGTGGAGAAGATGCTCATCCACGGCCGGACCGATCGGGAGGAGATGGAGGCGGTGAACGCACTGGGCTACCTGACCAGCGAATACGACAACTACACCGACATCCGCCCCTTGGAGAAGGACGGCAAGATCGGCTCGAACCGGGACCGCCTGCCGGAGGCCGCCGTACTGAAGGCCGACGGCTCGCGGATGACCGCCTGGCTCACGTTCGACAAGAAGACGCAGTTCATGAAGCGCTGCCCGTCGCTCTGGGTCCGCACGGCCGAACTCGTCGTGCCCGGCGTGCTTGAAAAGCATCCTTTCATCGGCCGCTTCATCGACGTCACCACGGCCGAGGGCCTCTACGAATGCCATGATCCCAAGCATCCGCTTACCCGAGGCGAGAAACGCCAATGCGGCGTCGACCTGTTAAGCTGCGTCCGCTCGAATGGCCTTGTGATGGGTGGCGAGCACGGCATCTGGTGGGCAGTGCCACAACTGGACTACATCGAAGGCATGATGAGCGCCGGCCACTACCCCTGGCCGGCCGGGCACCTCAAGCGACCCAAGTCGAAAGACGAAGAGTTCGCCAGCCCATGGGGACGCAAATACTCGACCTGGGAGCAGTACGCCACCTGGGGTATCGGGCACGAGTACCGTGTGCCGCTCTGGGAGTTGGTCTTCCACGACTGCATCGTCTCGACATGGTACTGGGGCGACGCCAGCGACTTCCTACTGGCCGCCGCGCCCGAAATCACGCCCAAGAAAGACGCCTTCAACGTCCTCTACGGCACCATCCCGCTGCTTTGGGCCAACGCCGAGGGCTCCTGGGCCACGGATCGCGAGGTCTTCCTTCGCACCTA
>CAZDHN010000297.1:0-7896 GCA_964505115.1 uncultured Planctomycetaceae bacterium | reverse complement strand
GCCCACGGTCCGCGCCTGTTACCCAAAAACGGGCAGAATTGAACCAGGCCCACTAACGATCCGGCCGGCGGTGGAAGATGCGTGGAAAAAATCGCGTAACGGTTCAGCCATCCGAAGAGTTACGACTTCCGACTTCCGACCTCCGGCCTCCTATACGCTCGGCCCGGATGGCCGTTAATCGGCTCCAAGGGAACCAAAACACCCTCGGCCACCAGCCGATCGAACACTTCGGGACGGACGAAGTCGCTGTAGCCGTAGTTGCCGGGGCTCCGATATCGGGCGATTTCGTCCCAGTTGACCAGGATGTAGGTTATGTCCCGATCGGCCAGGGCCGCTTGGATTTCAGCCGCCGTGCGGTTGGCCACCAACTGTTCCAGCAGGCAGTCGTCGAAACAGGTGTTGTAGAGGACGGGCATTTCCAGGTCGAACACGGCCGCATCGCCTACCGCCAGCAGCCGTCCCTTGAAGTGATGTTCGTTGAAGTACCGGTGCCAGGCGTCTACCCGTTCGGGGTCGTCGCGTAGACGATTCAGGCTGACGAAGTAGCGGTTGTATCCACCCGCCCCGGAGCTATCGACGAGAAAACACCACCCCAATCCAACCAGCAACATGCCGATCACCACCCTCCGCCACCAATTCTCTCCGCTGAAACACGAGCCCACGCCCGCCAGCAGGGCCAGGATCGATAGGCCCGGCAACCAGAACCGGTCGATCCGATGCGTCAGCAGCCACCAGGTGGCAACGATGTAGGCGAAGTAGGCCAGCAGCAGGATTACCAGCCGGCGGTTTCGGCGATCGGCGAGTGCCAGCAATGCCAGCGGAACTATCAGCGGCCCCAGCCACTGGCTGGTGAGCCCCACGCGGCCGATGTCGCCGAGCATGGCGTCGGGCGAGAAATCGTGCGGCCGGTGTACGCGATTCCATTGCAGGTCCTTTTCGGCCGACCAGGTCCGGCCGCCGAAAACATCGTACAAGAGCGGGTAGGTTGGATTCCCGGCCAGCGCCAAGTTTTTGACGAACCACGGCCCACAGGCAATGAACACAGCCAGCAGAAAGACGGCCAGCCGCTTCCAGGACCGGCCGGCTAAAGAGATCCAAACGGCAAGCGGCACGACGACGAACAGCAGGGCCGGATACTTGCAGGCGACCGCCCCGCCGGCCAGATAACCGGCCAGGAGCAGGCGTGGATAGCGGTTTCCATCATCGTCGCCGGGCAGCAGTACCGCGTAGGTGGCCATGAATAGGTAGAATGCCACCGCTCCCTCGACCAGCCCACCGGCCGACACTTGCACGATCCAGGGCGTGGCTAGGTAGGCCAGCGCGGCCACGACGCCGGCTTGCGTCGAGAAGAATCGGCGCCCGGCCGCAAAAAGTGCAAGCGCGGCAAGCGGAGCGAACGCGCCGATCAGCGTTTTTCCGGCCAGTGCCCCGAGCCACCAGTCATCCGCGACGACCATGGCCAGCAGGCTGAGCATTCCAGTACCCAGCGGCATGTTGGCGTAGACGTTATGCGGCACGAACCCGATCCGGCCCTGCTCGAAAAACTCCTTGGGAGCCTGGAGATGGTACTCGCGAACGTCGAAATCGACCGGCGGCAACATACTCCCCAGCATAATCAGCAGCAGGAACGGCAAGCCGATCCACAACCAGCGCGGGCCGAGCTGCTTACGGTCCGCATCCGCACCGCTAGTAGTCCGGCACTTCATATTTAACGGGTTGTAGTAGGGTGCCACTGCTGGCTTGCCCAGCAGTGTTTTCGCGGCGGTGATGCCTCGCACTGCTGGGCAAGCCAGCAGTGGCACCCAACACTTCAGTCGTGCCAGACTATCGGAACCGCCTTTCCCGTCGGCCTGTTCACCGGGCGGATATTTGCCGAGCGATTTGCTTACATTGTGCCAGTGCAGCCGTCCGGCGGCGGCCAGTGTCAAGGCGGCGGGCAGGGTGAAGATCAAGAGGTTATCGAGTTGGCCCAGCAGTCCGACTAGCAGGACGTAGGTCGAAACAGCGCCGAGCCCAACGCCCGCCGAGAAGAGGAATGTCTCCAGCCGCGTCAATCCCTGATCGGCCCGGCAGGCGACCAGAATCAGCCACCCCAGCGCGACCGCCCAAGCGAAAATTGCCGCGGCGATCAGGAGGACGGCAGTCCGGTCGAAGAGCGAGAACTCGGCGGGGCTTCCAAACCATCCACCGAACAGATCTTCAGGCAGAAGCAGCAGCCAGAAGAAATCGACGCGGCGAAAGACATTGCCCGGCTCCACTTCCAGGCTCGGCAAACGCACGGCGAAAAAGGCCACAAAGTACGCAGCCAGCCCCAGAATAACCAACAGGGCCCGTTTGTGTTTCATCGCGATCCTTGTACCAATAAGCTATGTTTGTTAGGCGACCGTTCGGGCCGCCACGATTATGTGCATTGTACCAATCATGCCGCCCAACAGGAGATACCCCGCGGATGGCCGGCCAAGGAAAATTACGGGGCGTATTTACGCCGAACATGGTGCCTCTGGACGATCGGGGCGAAATCAACGAGCCCGAGTTCCGTCGATATACCGATTGGCTGATCGATCGGGGCGTGCATGGGCTATACCCGAACGGCTCGACCGGCGAGTTCACCCGATTCAGTCGGGCGGAACGACGCCGAATCATCGAGATCATGGTCGATCAGACGGCCGGCCGGGTGCCGAGCCTCGCCGGGGCGGCCGAGGCTAACGTCCGCGAGACGCTGGGCGCTTGCGAGTATTATCACCAGTTGGGTGTTAGGGCGGTAGCCATCGTTTCGCCCTTCTATTACAAGCTGAGCCCCGACAACGTCTACGCTTACTTCAAGGAGATTGGCGACCACACGCCGGTCGACGTCACGCTGTACAACATACCCATGTTCGCCTCGCCGATCGACGTACCCACTATCCAGCGGCTTAGCGAAGAGTGTGAGCGGATCGTGGCGATCAAGGACTCGTCGGGCGACATCCCGCAGATGATGCGGATGATCGAGGCGGTGCGTCCTAACCGGCCCGACTTCAGCTTCCTCACCGGCTGGGACGTGGTGCTGTTGCCGATGATGATTATCGGCGCCGACGGCGGCACCAACGCGACCAGCGGAGTCGTGCCCGAGCTTACCCGAGCGCTGTACGACATGGCCGACGCGGGCAGGATCGACGAGGCCGTCCGGCTCCAATACAAGATTCGCAAGATCTTCGACGCCATCCTCTACTCGGCCGACTTCCCGGAAGCCTGCCGCACGGCCGTCGAGTTGCGCGGTTTCCGGATGGGCACCGGCCGACAGCCGCTTTCCGACGAACACCGAGCCAGGCTGGCCAAGATGAAAGAGTCCTTCCGAAAGCTCTTGGCCGAGGAAAACCTGCTCGACACGCCGTCCGGCCCGCCCCTGCCTTCGCTCGATACACGGCGAATCGGCCAGATTGTTGAAGGTGTCCTGACCGCATTGCATGAGCGGGGAGTAGTCTAGGGAATGAACTCGCACTCTGGAGATGACCCTGGGGTGTTCAAAATATGCGGTTGTGAGGAATCTGTATGTAATTTGGTTTTGTTGCGTGATTTGAGGCCCAACGGGCCGCGCTATCATAGCCCAGGGCGCAGCCCTGGGTATCTGATCGCCACCGCGTCGCAAGCCCCAACGGGGCGCGCTAACTGCCTTAGCGCGGCCCGTTGGGCCTTTCGGATCGGTCGTTCCGCAACAGCCCCAGGGCTGCGCCCTGGGCTATGATAGCGCGGCCCCTTGGGCCTGAAACCGAGAAACAAAGCCTGGACTGAAATAGCACCATATGGTCCTCCGCTTCGCGATCCCAGGATGAAGCCAAGTTATTCTTGAACTTCAACACAAAGGATACGAAACGATGCCTAAGCGAAACATGAAATGTCCGATTTGCCAGAGCTACTGCAATCAAACAGAAGATCCTTGGGGGGACGCTGGCTACGATCGCGAGGATCAGAATAAGCCGTTCAATTTATCATCGAGTGCCAAAACGTTCCAAGGACTCCAGAGGAGTCGAGAATGCGACTTCTGTGGTGGCCATTGGCATTCGATCGAGTTGTCAATGGAGTTCGTTGACGGCTTGGTAGCGTTCTTCAAGCAGCATCAGAACTGCGCTGCGGAGCAACGGAAACTTGCCGAAAAGGAACGGCAGCTCATCGATCTGTCTTGTTCGGACTATCTCGAAGACCCTCGCCTTCCTGACAACGTACAACATTCGTGATACTGCATATGTCCGCTACGAGTCTCGCACTGCTGGAAATCGGTAAGCTTACACCGGCGTTGCTGGTTGCGGACCGGTGCGCGAAGGCGGCGCGAGTTGAGATCATCGGCATAGAAAACACGATGGGGACCGAGCAGTGCCTCAAGCTGGCCGGCTCGGTAGACGACGTCCGCGAGGCGGGCCGGGCGGGCGTTGAACTGGCACGGCTGATGGGAGCCAGAGCCGATCTGGTGATTATACCCGGCCCAACCAAAACCACCCAAGACCTTGCGACCCAACCGCCCGCATACGTCCCACTCTTGAACATCCACGATCAAATAGTCAAGAAGGATAATTCGATGGACAACCCCGCCGCGATAGGATTGATTGAAACCCAGGGGCTGGTCGCCGCACTGCACGCCACCGACGAGATGCTGAAGGGCAGCGCGGTCGAACTGGTGGGCAAGGAGAAGATTGGCGCCGCTTATGTAACGATCATCGTTCGGGGCGACGTGGCGGCGGTCCAGGCGGCCGTCGACGTAGGCCGTCAAACCGTCGAGAAGCTCGAAGGCAAGCTGATCATGGCCGACGTGATCACGCACCCTCATCCCGAACTGGCCGCTCTGCTGCCGGCCTGATCTCCGAACCGTTGCCCGGCGTCGCTGGCCGCGATATACTGGCACAACCGCTGGGGACAGGTCCATGCTTTCGGCCGTCGTCCATCCGAGAAATGCGTCCATCGGCCGAAAAATGGACCAGTCCCCGGTGTTACCGCATTCCAACGATATCTCACCCAAAGGAAAACATCATGAGACTGCACTGGTTGGCCGTTCTGGTAATCATAACCTTGATCCTGCCCGCAAGCGTTTTGGGCGCAGACAAGCCCAACGCGGATAAATCGGAGACAAGCATGGACGAACAGTTCGAGGCACGCGAGTTCGAAGACGTCCAAGGCAAGACGTTGCTCTACCGGTTGCTGAAGCCGAACGGCTACGAGTCGTCGAAGAAGCCGCATCCGTTGTTGATCTTCCTGCACGGCTCGGGCGAACGGGGCTCGGACAACGAGGCACAACTCGTGCACGGCAAGGCGTTCATGCAAGCGGCGGCCGACAAGTACGGCTGTTTCGTGCTCGCCCCGCAATGCCCCAAAGACGAGCGTTGGTCGGAAGTCCACTGGTACGCCGATTCGCACAAGATTTCCGACACGCCCGCCGAGCAAATGCGGCTTGTCGTGGAACTGATAGCCGCGCTGGAGAAGGAGTTCCGCATCGACGCCAAGCGGCTTTACATGATGGGGCTTTCGATGGGCGGCTTCGGCACTTGGGATGCCGTCCAGCGGTATCCGAAGATGTTCGCCGCGGCGGTGCCAATTTGCGGCGGTGGTGACGAAAGCACGGTCGACCGGGTAGCCAAGCTGCCGATCTGGATCTTCCACGGCGATAAGGACGGCGCCGTCAAGGTCTGCCGCTCTCGCGACATGGTCAAGGCGATCGAGGCGGCCGGCGGGAAGCCCAAGTACACCGAATACCCTGGCGTGGGCCACAACTCCTGGACAGCGGCCTTCAAAGAGCCCGAACTACCCAAGTGGCTGTTCTCGCGGAAGCGAAGCGATTGAGACGGGGACATTTTCGCCACGTGTTAGCCCGGTCGCCTGCAACCGGTAGTTGAACGGCTCGCGCCGGTTCTCCCGTCGCGGGCGACGGGGCTAACACGGATTGTCTAAGCCTTCACCTGCCGCCGTGGCAATATGATGGTGAAGGTGGCGCCTTGGCCGGGTTGGCTTTCCGCTTCGATCCGGCCGCCGTGATTGGTCACCACGATTCGCCAGCACTTCGACAGCCCCAGCCCCAGGCCTCGGCCGGCCTGTCGAGCGGAGTAGAACGGGTCGAATAGATGCCGCCGGACCTCGTCGGCAAAGCCCGGCCCGTCGTCGTGGAGGTAGATTTCCACCTCATCCTTCAGGCCGCGCAGGCCGATCTCAATCAAACCCTCGTGACCGATCGACTCCAACGAGTTCTTGCAGATCGCCCGAAGTGCAATACCTAGTTGTACCGGGTCGGCCTCGATTGTCGACGAGCCGGTTATGTCGGCTCGACGGACCGTCACGCCGCGCTCGGCCGCCTGCGCGGAATACTCCTCGACCACGCCGTCGATTAGCGGGACCAATTCGACCGTCTCGGGCGTCGGCCGAGGCGGTCGGGCGAACAAGCGCATGTCGGCGATCATTTCGTAAACACGCTTCGCCTGCGCGTTCATCAATGCCAGGCCGCGACGCCGCTCCGGGTCGGCTTCGTCTTGCAGGAACAGTTGCGCGCGTCCGGCGATGACCGCCAACGGGTTGTTGATCTCGTGGCCGGCCCCGGCGGCAAACTCCGCCATCGCTTCGAGCTTTTCGCGCTCGAGCGTGGTCTCGAAGCGGTTTTCCAGTTCTTCCAGCCGGGCCAATCGAGCGGTCAATTCGGCAATTCGGATACCGGCACCGGACAGCGACTCCAGCCAGCGACGACGGCCCCGGTCCGCCCGGTCGCGAGATTGTTCCAGGTCGATGTCCGGCAACCCGGCATCGCTCGTGCCGGCAAGGATGGCAGCCGCTTGGGTTACCAGCTCGCCTGCCGCGTTGGCCTCGTCGCCGCCAAGCCAGTCGGGCAGACAGACTCCCGCCGCATCGCCGGCAACGGCCAGCCAACGCCGGGCATCCTTGAGCAGCCCCAGTAGCAGTGCTTCCTCCAGCGCCGGACGTGATTGACCGGCGGCCGGCGCGGCGACCAAATCGGCCACGGCCAGTGCCTCGGCCACCATTTGGCCGCACTGCTCGGCCCGCGGCCCGTCATCTTCGCCCGACTGCGATGAGCCCGACGGGCCGTCCCCGTCGCCATCCCATTGGAGCACCTCCAGGAGCCTAGGCGCCAGCCATTGGGCAACCTCTGCTACTGAACGTGGTCTTGCGTCTTTCCAATCGGGCAAACATACCGCCCATAACAGCAGCGGGGGATCGGCGGCCAATTGCTCGGTGAAGCGATCGATATCTTGATCTTGCGTCCCACCGCGGATGACCATCTCGGCTAACACGGCCGCCGAGTGATCCGACATCGGCAACACCCAACGGTTCCGCTCGGCTGTGAGAGGTGGCAAACGACGCATGAGAATCGGGCGGTCAGTGTTGAAGGGATGCGTGGTTACAGCTTGCGGCATGACCCGCGCCCACAAAAAAAGGCGTGTGCCACACAGTTATTGCAGTCAGTGCTGCCGTTGCTCGCACGGCACCGGCAGCACTGACTGCAAACAGTGGCACACACCTATATTATCGACACTTGCACGGCGGAGGCGCGAAGGCGAACCCCGGTTTCCCGGCGGAAACATTCCCAGACCGCGCATTGACCATGCAGAGATCAACGAGATCGAAACGTGTCTGTTCCGCTACATGCTCGGAACGGCCTCTATATCCAACAACTGACACATTCGTTCGATAAGCTTCTCGACCTCGAACGGCTTGTGCATGAAATCGTTGGCGCCGGCCGCCCTCAGTTCGCCGACCTTGTCTTCCTCAACCATACCCGATATGCAGATGATGCAGACATCATCCATCGCTCGGTCGTTGCGGACCCGCTGGCAAACTTCCTTGCCGTTGATGTCGGGCAGCATTATGTCGAGCACAATCAGGTCGGGGCGATACTCTTTGACCATCATGCCGGCATCGAAACCGTTG
>CAZDHN010000296.1:0-7918 GCA_964505115.1 uncultured Planctomycetaceae bacterium | reverse complement strand
GTCGTGCCGGCGGTAAAATCCGTTCGTTTGGCACTGCTCGACAAAGGCCGTCTCCGGACCGCGATCGATCTTGAGCCAGTGCGGCCGGCCCGTCTGCGGATGCTTGAAGCGGATGAAAGCGTACGGATAGCCGAACACCGCCTCGCGCCCCAGCACGAATATGCTGCATTTGGCCTTCTTGGCGGTGGAAATCACGTCTTCTATGTATCGATTGTTGTCCTCGCGGTCGCCGCTCTCGTCGGTAACGAGGATTAGTGCCATGCGGCGCTGTCCCCGGGCGGCGTACTTGCGGTGCATGGCAATCGCCTGACCAATCCCCTGGCACATCATCTCCTTACCCGACGGATCACTCGGCACCGAGTCGATCGCCGCGCGGATTTCTTGCAGGTCGTGGGTTGGAACCTTCGTATGCACGGCGAACTTCTCGCCGTAGCTGGTCACGGCAGTCGTCAGCGCGTCGCCAAGCGCCTTGTCGCTGAGCCCCAGTTCGGCATAGACGCGCTCGATTTTGCCGCGAATATCCTTCTGGTCGTCCTTCATGCTCCCCGACTGGTCGAAGCACCAGATGACCAGCACCTTCTGCTTGGAGAGCATCCACATGATCTCGCGAGTGATTCGGTCGATGGCCTGCTGGTAGTTGTCGGCCACGTTTCGAGCCACGCCCGGCGCTCCGTCGGGTACCTCGCGGAGGATCTGGTCGCGGCTGGGGACAAAGGAGAGCGAGTCGTCCAGGGCGATGTTCGAGCTCTCGAAATCCCGATCGAGGACCGACTTATCGAGTTCCGGGTTGGTTACTTCCGGCAATTCGCTGGTTTTGGTGGGGGCGGTCGAGACGGCGAAGTTCATGTCGGTCGCCGCCTCGAGGTTGTCGTCAAGTTCGACCGTCTCGAGGTCGTCTTCCGGCTCGCTCAAGGCGCTGGCCGAAATCGTGCGAGTTACCCGCCGCACGATATCCGGCATCATCCAGAGCCCCAGCGAAAGGACTATGATCAGATGGAAGACCGTTGAAAACATACAAGCACCGAAGCTGCGGATCGTCTTGTGCGAGAGGAATCGCCGATGCTCGCCGTCGGGATTGCCCTTGGCGGACTTGGCGGCGGCTTTTTCCTCCTTCTTCTTCTGCTTCTCCGCCGCCTTCAACTCCTTCTCGCTGAGTTCCTTCTCCTCGGGGGCCTCCTTCGCCTTGGGATCATCCTTCTTCTCGTTCTTCGAAGAGGACTTCGTCTTGGAACCCTTGGGGTCGGCCGACTTGGAGGTCTGCTTATCGTCCGATTTCGATTTCTTGTCTTTCTTAGCCATATTCTTTCGACAACGTCGTCCGGGGGCTTGGCAACCGTGAGTTTGTATACGGTCAGCTTGGAAACGGTGGGTCTCTATTTGCTAGCTGCGCTTGCAACCCAAGAGAACCCGGAAACATGCACGCACGCCGCGCGCATGCTGCAACGTAAGACTCTAAAAGGCGGGCTCAAGAACCGTGGGCCGGAAGCAATCCTCTCCCACGGCATGAGCACCGGATCGCGCATCCCTTCATTATCTAGTGATTCGGGGCACGCTGGCAAGTATATTCCTCGGCCAATCGAGAGTTTGTCACCCCCGTGACCCACCGTGGAGTGGTAGGCATTCCACCCGCGCTCGCCGCTTGGCCGGCGAATTGGCCGGTATCAATACGCTCCAGCGCAAAGGCGCCGGGCATGCCCCGGCGGCTCAACGCTAGTCGGAATCGCCAGCAACTCTATTTCTTCGGCGTGGCCTGAACGGAGCGGCTTCGCTTGTGGAACCCTTCGCTGCCCATCTTTTCGAACTGCTCCTTCTGCTCGGTGGTAAGTACGCCGAGGGCCTTGTCCAACATCTCTTGCTGAAGCTCCCGCGTCTTCTCCTGCAACTCCTTCTGGTAGGCCGCCAGCTTCTCTTTCTGTTCGGCGGAAAGCCCAAGTTTCTCGACGATGCGCGGGTTCCGCATTGCGTAGCCGGCCTGCATTCGGAAGTTGATCTTCTTCAGGGCGTCGATCTGGTGCGGAAGCAGCACCGCCTCGACTTGCCCCTTGAGGGCATCTCGCGCCTTCGACTGTTTCTCGCGGATTTCGGCCACCTTCTCCCGACGCTCCTCGGCCGACATATCGCGGATGCCGTCCCAATCCTTCCGCGTGTCTTCGTAGTACTTCTTGCCGATCGCCTCGATCTTCTCCTTCTGCTCGTCGAGAAGCTCAATCTCCTTTTGTACGTTCTCCATCCGCAGCATGTGATAGCCGCTGGGCAGGCCGTATCGCATCGTCGACATCCGCCGCGGCTGGCCGCCTTGGGCCTGGACGAGTTGTGTCGTGGCGTTGTCGCACCAAACAACCAACGACAGCAAAACGACCGCAATACTTGATATTCTGACCATCGCAATCCTCCTCCAGTTCGCAAAAGAGTGTTCCTGGGCAGTTGCCGGCGGTCGCCGATACGAAAAAAGCGACTAGCCTAGGTCCAAAACCGACAATTACTTCCATCCCAATTGATATATGGGATGTCCGGGCAAGACAAGCCCCCCCCCGAACGCGAAATGCAGAGCCGCCCCGTCCTCGGGGTGGGTGTTGGCCTGATTCAAACGTGGCAACGGTTGGCCCGGTCGCCCGCGACCGGCTGGCGGGCCGGTTTGCGTTTCTTCCCGTCGCGGGTGACGGGGACCGACAAACAGTTGACAAGCGTTTGCGGCTGACGACAATGGATATGCGGTCCAGCGGGCCGATCATGCCAATACCCCCACACCGAAGGTGCCGCCATCAAAGCTATCAGGCAAACCGGCAGGGGAGCGGATGCTTCCACGCGCCGACAGTTCCTCCGCCAAACCGCGGCCGCCGTTGCCGCGCCCTATCTGGTGCCACAATCCGTGTTCGGTGCCAACGCGCCGAGCAAGCGGATCAACGTCGGCCTGATCGGCTGCGGCCACCAGAGCCAGCGGATCGTGCCCTCCTTTCTGGTCCACGATGACATGCAAATGATTGCCGTCTGCGACGTGAACCGGCAGAGCAAAGGCTACTATTACCCCGATCAGGTCCTCGGCCGGGAGACGGCACGCCAGTGGGTCAACGAGCATTACGCCGGCAAGAGCCCCTCGGGCCGGTTCAAGGGATGCGACGTCTACAGCGACTTCCGCGAGCTTCTGGCTCGAAAGGATATCGATGCCGTGGCGATCGTTATCCCCGACCATTGGCACTCGCTGGTTACCATCCGGGCCGCCGGGGCCGGCAAGGATATCTACTGCGAGAAGCCGCTGTCGCTAACGATCCACGAAGGTCGGGAGATGATCAAAGCGGTGCGACGGCACAAGCGAATCTTCCAGACGGGCAGCCAGTTCCGTTCCAGCCCGGCCGTGCGCCGAGCGTGCGAGCTGGTCCGCAACGGGCGGCTGGGTGAGATTCGACGGGTTCGAACGCAAGTGGCCGGCAACAGCTTCGAGGGACCCGGACCCGACTGGAAGCCGATGCCCGTCCCCAAGGGTTTTGATTACAACTTCTGGCTCGGCTCGGCGCCGGAGGCGCCCTATCACAAGGATCGTTGCCTGTTCCGCTTCCGCTACATACTCGACTACTCGAACGGGCAGACGGCCAACTTCGGGGCCCACTGCAACGACATTGTCCAATGGGCCTTGAACACCGAGCAGACCACGCCGGTGGAATTCGAAGATAACGGCTCCGAGTTCCTGCCACCCGGAAGCCTCTTCACCGCCGCCACGAAAACCGCCTTTCGCGCCCGATACGCCAACGGCGTCGAGTTGACTTGCGAGACGGGCAAGAGCGCGGGCGCCAAGTTTGAAGGCAGCGAAGGACGGCTGGAGATTACGCTGGGAGGCCGCCTGGCGACTTTTCCGACGGAGATTAAGGACTCGCGGATTGGCCCCGACGAAATCCATCTACCGGCCGGTAACGCGGCCCGCCAGATCCACAAGCGGCTGCACGTCGATGCCGACCATGTGCGCAACTTCCTCGACGCGGTGAAAACCCGCAAGGACCCGATCGAGCCGATCGAGGCCGGGCATCGCACCAGCAGCCTCTGCATTCTGGGGAACATCGCCCAACGCCTGAAACGAAAATTCACCTGGGACCCAGTCGCCGAGCGGAGCCCGGATGCGGAAGTCAACCAATTGTTGACGCGCCCCATGCGGGCCCCCTGGCAACTGTAGAGATTCCCCATATAAAGCCGCGACCGTTGGTCGCGCTGATAGTTTCGGAAAACGCCCCGCATTTCCACTTCGTGCGCGACCGACGGTCGCGGCTTTATAGGCGAGTTGGAAGTATCGCCGTACGGACGCTAGAATAATCAATACCAAGAGATACCGCACCAGAACAAGGAGCCTTCCGATGAACCCGCGCATTTGTAGCCTGATTATTGTGTCGATATTGTTCTCACTTCCCGCGAAGCCGGCTTGGGCCGAACCGGCCGAAGGCTCGAACGGGGCCAGGGCGCGTTACGTTGTCGACCCGAGTTGGCCGCGGAAGCCGGATAAGTTCACCTGGAAGGCAATGCCGGGCGTGACGGTGGATGATAAGGATCAGATCTACCTCTTCACTCGCAGCGAGCCGGCCGTGCAGGTCTACCGGACCGACGGAAGCCTCGTTCGGGCCTGGCATCCGAAGAACTACAAATTGTCGCACCACGTCCGAATCGGTCCGGAGGGCAACGTCTGGCTGGCCGATTTCGGGACGCACGTCGTCGAGAAGTACACGCCCCAGGGCAAGCTGCTGATGACGATCGGCACGCCCGGCCAGAAGGGTTGCGACGCAACGCACCTCAAGGGCCCGACCGACATGGCCGTGCTACCGAGCGGCGACGTTTTCATCTCCGACGGCTACGGGAACCGGCGCGTTGCTCATTTTGACAAGCAGGGTCGCTTCGTCAAGGATTGGGGCACCGAAGGCACGGAGCCGGGCCAGTTCGCGCTGCCGCACTCGATTGGGGCCGATTCCCAAGGCCGGCTCTACGTGGCCGACCGCAACAACTCCCGCGTGCAGGTGTTCGACCCAAGTGGCCGATTGCTCGGCATCTGGAAGGACATTATCACCCCGTGGGGGATTTGGGTGACGAAGTCCGACGAGATTTGGGTCTGCGGCTCCACGCTGAAGGATCGCGATAAGGAAGGGTGGAAAGTTCTGCCGCCGTCCGATCAGGTCATAATGAAGTTCAACCCGGCCGGCAAGGTTCTGCTTGAGATCCCCCTGCCCATGACGAAGGAACCGCCGTCGAAGCCGGGCCAACTGAACTGGATCCACGCCGTGGCCATCGACTCCCAGGGGAATCTCTACGTGGGCGACATCATGGGCAAACTGGCACAGAAGTTCATTAAGCAGTGAGCATTAAGCAGTGAGCATTAAGCAGTGAGCAGTGAGCAGTGAGCAGTGAGCAGTGAGCAGTGAGCAGTGAGTAGTGAGTAGTGAGTAGTGAGACATAGCTCATAGCTCATAGCTCATAGCTCATAGCTTCTCTGGTTGGCAGCGTGAAGCAGAAGGTCGAGCCGCGAGCGGCCCCTGCCGATTCGACCCAGAGGCGGCCCCCATGCACTTCGACAATCCGCTTGACCAGTGCCAAGCCGACGCCGTTACCTTCGCTTTCCTTGTCGAGCCGGTCGAAGAGGCCGAAGATTTTGTCGTGAAACTGGGGATCGATCCCCAGGCCGTTGTCCTTGACGAAGCAGACGGTGTCGTCACCTTCGGTGCGAACACCAATGGTGACGCGCGGGTCGGGTTGGTCGCCCATATACCTGACGGCGTTCTCGATCAGGTTCTGAACGACTTCACCCAATCGGGAGCGGTCGCCGTAGACCATCGGCAACTGGGGAGAGACTTCAATCTGGGCGTGCTTCTCGGCGATTTGGCCGGCAAGTGTTGCCAAGGCTTCGTTCGCCACGTCCACCATCGACACTTGCTTCGGCGGGTTGACCACCCGGCCGATCCGCGACAGCTCCAATAAATCGGCCAGCAGCCGCAAGACGGTATCGGCCGCGTCGCCAATGCGTTCGATGTTTTCCAGGATCTCGCCGGTATCCTTCTCGGTAACATCCTCTTTCAGCGAGCCCAACAGCCATTTGATGGTCACCAGCGGGGTCTTCAGGTCGTGCGAAACGGTGTAGGTGAAGCGCTCCAATTCGGCGTTTTGCGACTCGAGGTTGACGATCAATTCCTCGCGTTCCTTTTGGGCCTGTCTGCGCTCGGCGATTTCCTTGACCAGCGACTTATTGGCCGCTTCGAGTTCGGCCGTCCGTTGCATCACGTCTTTCTCGAGTTGTTCCTGGTACTCGCGGTCCTGCTGCTTGAGCCTGGCCCGTTCCAACGCCTTCTCAACCGCATGGAGCAGGATCTCCATGTCTTCGATCGGTTTGAGCACGTAATCCCAGGCCCCCAGGTGCAAGGCCTCCACGGCGTCGGCGATTACTCCGGTCCCGGAGACGACGATAATCGGATTATCGGGCGCCGTTTTGGAGACTTTGGTCAGGACTTCGAGGCCATCCATCTCCGGCATGCGCAAATCGACCAAGACCAAGTCGGGGTTCTTGTCGTGAAACATTTGCAGTCCCACCTTGCCGTTTTCCGCCTGCAGAACGTCGAACTCCCGGTCTTCGAGATAAGCGGCCATGCTCCGTCGAACTACTGCGTCGTCTTCCATGATCAGAATCGTGGCTCGCGGCTGGGGTGGCATCCTAGGTGTCCTCCTTGTGTACGAGACGCTCAATCGCCTCGACAATCACTTTCAAGTTTGCGACGGGTTTCTGAAATACGTCTTCCTGGCCGATTGCCAATTTCTGCAACGACGGCGGCACCCTGTAATCGGCCGAACCCGTGTGAATCAGAAACTTCGACAACGGTTGGAGTTTGTGTGCCTTCAGGATCAGTTCAGTCCCGTCCAATCGCGGCAGGCGGAGATCGACAATGACACAGTCTATGTCCTGACGGGTGAGCATTTCGAGGGTTTCTTCCGCGCTCTCGGCGGAAAAGACTTCAAACCCCCGGTCTTCAAGGTATCCACCCAGGCTCACTCGAATCGGGTATTCGTCATCAACAATCAACACGCGGATAGGTGGTCTATCGGTCATCTCATCCCCCTTTCCCCAGCAGGCGAACGATGAACTTGGTTCCCTTCCCGAATGCGGATGCTCCAAAACCATCTCGGTCGTATCCGCTCTCCCCAGACCGCGTTACCAAGACTACTTCCGGCTTTGAACTACCACCAACTCAATACCGAAACGTGGAAAGTCGACATTCCTCCCTTGAACGAGTGTTACGAACCAAATCCCAGAAAAGCGGAATGTATGCACGACGCCACCCCAAGAGCGGGCTGTCGTCCACCCGGAATCCGCCCCGTGAAGTAGTTTACTACGCAATCAGCGGGGCGCACAGTATCTACCATTAAAATTCTCCGATAATTCTTTCCCCCATGCAAGGCGAATATCCAAACGCCATTGACACCGCTAGACGTGCATTTCATAAGTCCGTGTGGCGATGTCTTCGAAACGGCGGTCGAGTCCGACCATTTCGGGGTGGATTGCCTATTTACCTCACGGCCCTCATCTTAACAACGCTCACGCGTCTTCCTATTGCCTCGATTAGCCGGCTGATGCTACACTCCCGGACCTTGGTTCTAAGATATTCCGGCCGGGACAGGAAGTTACCCGGTTCTGTTGCCCGACCGCTCGGGCGCGACAGGGAGGTCGCTCTTGCTATCTGGATGGCCAATTCGCGTTAAGGTGCTGGTCGGCCTGGGGCTTCTGCTCCTGGTGGTGGTGATTCTTTCCGGTAGCGGGCTGTACAGCACCTACACCTACCGGCGGATGGTCAAGGCGCTAAGCGCTCGGGTGACCGAGCTACCGGTGGCGGCCCAGCTTAGCCGGCACGTGGGCGATCTGCGGATAACGCTCAGCGAGTTGCACGGTTTGCGGGCTCGCGCG